>NZ_JBNAJY010000004.1:0-177081 GCF_052047595.1 Candidatus Pelagibacter sp. HIMB1715
TTATTACAGCACTTATATGTAAGGCAACTAAACCAATAAGCACATAGTTTGATATTATATGAATGTTATAAAATTTATCAGCAAGCTCAAAATTGTCTTTTATTTTTATTTCTTTTAAAAAAATCATCAGAGGCTCACCATTGAAGAGTTTCTTTAATATTCCTGATATGGTTATTGATAAGACTGCGATGTATAACAATAAATGATTGAGTTTAGCAATAAACCTTTGTCCAATAAAAGTAGCAGGTCCTAACTTTGGAACAGGGTTAATTAAATTATTAAGTAACCTAAAAATTATAACGTAAAATATCCAAAGCCCAATTGTCACATGTATATTTTCAATAGTTATTCTTTCCTCTCCAAAATCTAAATCTACTAAATAAAAGCCAAGAGGAATTTGTATCAAAAGTAAAATTGCACTTAACCAGTGCATTAATTTTGAAATTAGTCCATATTCTGTTAAGGTGTTCTTAACATGCATAACTTATTAAACCATACCAAGAAGATCTTTGGTACAATAATATTATCTTCAATTATGGTGTTTTCTGGCTCATTAGCTAATGCAGAGTTGTCAGTAGAAGATATTATAAAAAGTAGAAAAGCACTATTTAGTAAGAATTATAGCACCGCTAAGAGGGTTCAGTCTTTTTCCTCAAATGGAGATTTTGATAAAGCGATAGAACTAATGAAAGAAATGAATGAAAATTACATTACTTTGTTAGATCTATTTCCAGAAAATTCTAAAGAAGGATTTAAAACAGAAGCACTTCCTATAATTTGGGAGGAAAAAGATGCTTTCAACGCATTAATGCAAAAATCTGCTGATGATATGATTAAACTCACTTCTATTATAGAAGATGCAGATGATATTAGAGGAACTCTTAGAAAATTAATGTGGGCAAATTGTAAGGCCTGTCATTCCAAATATAGAAAACCTCATTAATAAATTCATATACCCATTTTGGTTAATTAAAATTAATTTTGTTTAATTAATTTGAAATCTTAGTAGTTTCTTTTTTTATGGATAAAATTCAATCTCACGCAAAGCTTGTAATTGTTGGCGGTGGAATAATGGGAGTTAGTTTACTCTACCATCTTACAAAAGAAGGGTGGAGTGACGTCGTATTAATTGAAAAAAGCGAACTTACTTCTGGATCAACTTGGCATGCTGCAGGTCAATGTCCTCATATGTTAACAAGTTTAAATCTTGCAAAAATACATCTCCATTCAACTAACCTTTATAAGTCACTAGAAAAAGAAACTGAGCAACCAACAGGATTTCACGAGACAGGAAGTTTAAGGTTAGCATATACCAAAGAAGATCTTGAGTGGTTTGATTATACTAAAGGAATTTTAGATATAGCTGGTTCTCCATGCTCAATTATATCAACAGAGGAAATTCATCAATATCATCCCTTTATTAAGTTAGATGGAATTAAAGGTGCTTTTTTAACTCCAGAAGATGGCTACACAGATCCAACTAGCACAACAAATGCAATGGCTAAAGGAGCAAGAAATGGTGGAGCCAAAATTTATAGAAAAAATAGAGTAACTGATATTGAACAATTGCCTTCAGGAGAGTGGAAAGTAATTACTGAAAAGGGTGATATTGTTTGTGAGCATGTTGTTAATGCTGCAGGAAGTTTTTGTCCAGAAGTAGCACAGATGGTTGGTTTAAAAAATGTTCCAAGTATAAATATGATCCATCAATACTTAGTCACAGAAGCACATCCTGAAATAGAAAAATTAAGCAAAGAATTACCAGTTGTAAGAGATCCAGACTCTTCTTCTTATCTAAGACAAGAGGGTAAAGGACTTTTAATTGGTCCTTATGAAAAAGATGTAGCAGCTTGGGCTTTAGATGGAATGGATTGGAAATTTGATATGGAGTTGTTAGATCCAGATCTTGATAGAATTGCAGAACACTTAGAAAAAGGAATGGATCGTATTCCACAGTTTAAAGATGTAGGTATTAAAAGAATTATATGTGGTCCTATTACACATACTCCTGATGATAATTTTTTAGCTGGTCCTGCACCTGGACTAAAAAACTTTTGGATGTTTTGTGCAGCAAGTATTGGAATTGCTCACGGAGGGGGAGCTGGGAAATATATGGCTCAGTGGATTGTACATGGTGACTCAGAAATAAATATGATGGAATTTGAACCAAGAAGATACATGAGCTGGGTTGATAAAAATTATTCAGTTGAAAAATCAAAAGAGCAATATCGAAGAATGTATGTAACTCCAATGCCTAATGATGTTGTAGAGGTTGGAAGACCAATGAAAACAACGCCAATTTACCAAAAGTTGAGAGAAAAAGGTGCTGAGTATTTTGATTTATATGGATGGGAAAAACCAGCTTGGTTTAATAAAGATAATATTAAAGAAGAATTAAGTTACAAAAGAAATAATTTATTTCCCATAATTCAAAAAGAATGTCTACATGTTCACATCAATGTAGGCTTGATAGATCTATCAACTTTTTCAAAATATGAAATTACTGGAGAAGATAGTTATAACTTTTTAGAAAGACTTTGTGTTAATAGAGTTCCAAAAAAAGATGGAAGTATTGTTTTAACTCATCTTTTAAATGATATTGGAAGAATTCAAACTGAAATAACTTTAACTAAATTAAAAGATAACCATTATTACGCATTATCAGGTGCAGTATCAGAAATTAGAGATTTGGATTGGCTAAATCAGAATAAAAAAGAAAACGAAAAAGTTGAAATTAAAAATATAACTTTAGACAAAGGTGTAATTGGTATTATAGGACCAAAATCAAGAATGGTTTTACAAAAATTAACAGATACAGATTTAGGAAATGAAAATTTCCCTTGGTTAAAAAGTAAGGAAATAAGTTTAGGTAACATTACTGTAACAGCCTTAAGAGTAAACTATATGGGTGAACTAGGTTGGGAACTGCATCATGACTTTAATGACATGGAAAAACTATATGAGTTATTAAGTGAAGCTGGTAAGGAATTTGATATTATAGATTTTGGAGCTCATGCAATGAATTCTATGAGGATTGAGAAGGGATACAGAGGTTGGGGGTCAGAATTAACTCCAGAAATTAGCGTAGTTGAAGCAGGCTTGGAAAGGTTTTTTAATATTGAAAAAAAATCTGAATTTAAAGGATCCAAAATTGTATCGAATTTAATAAAAAATGGTCCAAAAATTAAATTAGTTTATATGGAAGTTGATGCTGTAGATGCGGATGCTCGTGGAAATGAACCAATTTACTCTGATAGTAATATAGTTGGTCTTACAACATCAGGTGCTTATGGGTATAGAGTAAACAAAAGTTTAGCTTTTGGATATGTTGAAACTAAATTTGCAAAAGTTGGAAATGAGTTTTTGATTAAAATCCAAGGAAAAGATGTTAAATCAAAAGTTATTGATGAACCTGCTTTTGACTCAAATAACGATAGGCTAAAGTCTTAAAATAAACAATGCTTCCAGTATCAGTAACAGATCATATAGAGGAATACGTTTCTCAAGAGATATATGTTCAAGTTGCAATAATTAAAGGTAAAGAAAAAATTTCTACAGATTTAGCAATAAAAAAATATTTTATTAGCAATCATTTTAAAGAATTAAGTTTAGGAAAACCTTACGATCATTTTATTGATGGTTTGAAAGACAAATGTTTAGGGAAATTAAAAAAATCACCCATGAGAAATACAGAAACTGATGATGAAACAATTATAATGTTACAAAAAAAATTAAATGAATTAAGTGAAGTGGAATTAGAGGATACTTACTGGGAAATAGAAACTGGAGAATTTTTTTCAGGTGAACAAATTAAAGAGTTAGAAAAAGATCGAGATAAATTAATTACAAAATTAAACTCAAAAGATGAAAACGAAGTTGTAAAAACAATTTTTAACTTTTGTGAAATTTATGAAAAGATGTGTGAAAAAAAATATCCAGAAGCACCACTTCCGCTAGAAATACTAAAGTCTAAAAATTAATTTTTAAAGGGTTCGCTCTTTAGTTGATACCTAAAGAGCTCCCTTTTTATCGCCTCTTTGGCATTAAATCCAAACGGATTTTATTATTTTAAGTTTTTTTATATCTAAAGATCTTCAGCTAAGTATCAGGTGGTAGCAATTTTAACATAAACCTCCTTCATATAAAAAGGTAATTAAATCAAAATTATTTTCAATAAATTTATTTGCATTTAATGCAAATATATAACTTGAATACAACCTACTGCTTTAGTAGATTCTCGATATCTTATTTAACTTCCTTCAATTATTTTTTATTAATTAATTCACTAATAAAATTTTCTCCATAACCATCATCAACAGCTTTTTGAAAATAATTTTTATTTAGTTCAGCAACTTTTTCAGCTTCAGGAAAATCTTTTAAAAGATCCTGAATGTAAGTTAAATCTTTAACAGAGTTACTTGCGGTAAATTTAAATCCTGTGTAATCACCTTTGAGTAAGTTATCAAAAACTCTGTTCAGAGCAGCAGAGTTTCCAGATCCTAGCTTTGCAACATCAAATACTTTTTTTAGATCTAATCCTAATCCAGTAGCACATTTTGCTAAATGATTTACTAATGCTCCATTTCCTAAAGACAAAAAGTTATTTAAAAGTTTTGATTTTGCACCCATACCTACTGGACCAAAATGAAAATAATCCTTACAAAATATATTAAAATAAGGCTCTGCTATTTTAAAATTCTCATCTGATGCCCCAACAATACCACCTAAAACACCTTCTTCTGCTTGGACAGGTCCTCCCATTACTGGACATTCAACGTAGTTGATATTATTTGATTTAAAAATTGCCTCAGTTTCAATAGATCCTGTTTTATTGTGAGTAGTAATATCAATTACAATTGTTTTATTGCTTAAGATATTTGATAATTTTTCTGAAATAGATTTCGCAATGGGTGTATTGGTAACACACATAAACAAAGCATCTAAATTTTTAGATGCAAAATCTTCAAAAGATTTAACTTCTTTAGCTCCCTCACTTACTATCTTTTCAATAGGCTTACGATTTTTGTTAGCAATTACAAAAAGATTATTTTTGTGCTTAATGATGTTTTTAGCAATTCCATAACCCATATAACCAACACCAATAAAACCAATATTTTTCATCAAACCTCCAATTTTAAGTTTTTTTACCTTCAGTTCTTATAAATAATAAACCAAATATTATTACACCCACAACACCCACAATCTTATTTATATCAAATGGTACACCAAAAATGAAAAAATTAAAAATTGTAGACCAAACTAATTGAGAATATTGAAAATTAGTTACAAAAGATAAATTTGATAATTGAATTGCATAAATAATTAAAGAGTGGCTTACAAAGCCTGCAAAACCAAGTAGCGCTAAGTATAACCAAAAAATATTATTACTTAATGGTTCCCATTTAAAAAAAATATAAATACTAAATATTATTGCTCCCAAAATAGAAGTATAAAATATTGCTGCAAATGGATCGTTATCACTTGATACTACTTTTGTAAAAAATTGGTAAAGCGCCCAACATATAGGTGGAACGATTGGAAAAATTAAATCTACACTAAATATTTTCATGCTAGGACTTAAAGAATAAACAATTGAACTAAAACTAAGGAGCATCAAAAGAATTCCTTTAAAAGTCAAAATATCTTTTAAAAAATAAGCAGAAAGTAAAGCAACGATTAATGGGGCTGTAAAGAAAACTACATAAATATCTACTAGGTCAAACTTTTGAAGAGAAAAAAACATAAACGTTGTAGCTGTCACCATTAATGTTGATCTAATTATTTGAACTTTGAAATTTTTTTTTAAGTTTACTTTGGGTTTCAATATTAAAAAAAATATTATCAAGGAAACTAAATGGAAAAAAAACCTTCCCCATATAGCCTGTGGAATAGGCATGACTGTTCCTAGATATTTTGCAGTAGAATCCATACAAACAAACATAAAGAAACCACTTGCAGCTAATATAATTACCTTTAATAAAGATGTTTGATTTTGCACTTTAGGAAATTTTTTACATTACAACGCCTACTTGCCAAGGATTAAACTCCTCGTCACCGTAGCCATTGATTTCACTCTTAGATTTATTTCCTGATGCAGTATTTACTACTAATTCAAATATTTTTTGACCAACTTCTTCAACTTTTTCTTTTCCTTCAGCTATTGTTCCGCAATTAATATCCATATCTTCTGACATTCTTTCAAACATTGCTGAGTTGGTTGATAGTTTTAAACTTGGTACTGGTTTACATCCAAAACAAGATCCTCTTCCAGTTGTAAAACAAATTACATTTGCACCTGATGCAACTTGCCCTGTAACAGATACTGGATCATATCCAGGTGAATCCATAAAATTAAAACCTTTATTTTTAAGAGGTTCAGCATAATTCAATACGTCTTGTAAAATTGAGTTTCCACCTTTAGCAACTGCTCCTAAAGATTTTTCTAAAATAGTTGTAAGACCACCTTTTTTGTTTCCTGGGGCAGGGTTATTATCCATAGAACTATTATTTATCGATGTATAATGCCTCCACCACTCTATTCTTTTTATTAATTTATCTGCAGTTTGTTGTGAATTAGCTCTATTAATTAATAAATGTTCTGCCCCATAAATTTCTGGTGTTTCAGATAATATTGAGCTTCCACCTTTTTTAACTAAAAGATCTGCAGCAACTCCCAATGCAGGATTTGCTGTAATTCCTGAATAACCATCAGATCCTCCACACTGTAAGGCTAAAGTTAAATGACTAACAGGCTGAGATGTTCTTTGAACATTATTTGCTTCAGATAAAAGATTTTTTATTTGAGATAATACTTTATCAACAATTTTTTTAGTTCCACCTTCATCTTGGATTGTTAGAAAATGAATTCGGTTATGTTTCTTTAATGACTCGTCAAATAAACTTACCTGAGCACATTCACAACCTAAACCTATAACAAAAACATGAGAAAAATTAGGGTGATTTTTAAATCCATCTATAGTTCTTTGAAAAATTTGCATTCCTTCACTTTCAGTATTCATCCCACATCCTGTTGAATGAGTAATTGGCACAATTCCATCTATATTTGGATAATCTTTTAAAATTTCTGAATATTTTATTTTTTCAACAATCATTTTAGTAACTGTTGCAGAGCAATTAACGGTACTAACTATTCCAATATAATTTCTTGTAGCTACTTGACCGTTATCTCTTAATATTCCATTAAAGAAAGTATCTGCTTTTTCTTCAATATTATTTGATTTATCAGTTACTTTAAAATCTCTTTTAAACTCTCTAAATTCTAAATTATGAGAGTGAACATGCTCTCCTGGTTTAATATCATTTAAAGCAAATCCAATAATTTGATCATATTTAATAATAGGATCACCTTTTTTAATCTCTTTTAAACATACTTTATGACCAAAAGGGATTGGATCTAAAGTACTTATATCGTGACCTTCAATTTTAGTTTTTTCTGGTATGATAAATTGACTTACGCCAACATTGTCATTGCCATTTAAAACTATTAGATTATTCATTAAAATATTATATAACTATTATCTCTTGCAAACCATTAATAAAATTTATGCCTAAAAAAAGAAAAAAAGTCTTTAGAAGTCAGCAGTGGTTCAATAATCCAAAAAATCCAGATATGACCGCATTATATTTGGAAAGATATTTAAACTATGGTCTTACAAGAAAAGAATTACAATCAGGAAATCCAATTATAGGTATTGCTCAATCGGGCAGTGATCTTTCTCCATGTAACAGACATTTTATGTCTTTGACTAAAAGAATTAAAGATGGGATCAGAAGAGCTGGAGGAATTCCAATGGAATTTCCAACTCATCCTATTCAAGAAACTGGAAAAAGACCAACAGCAATGTTGGATAGAAATTTATCTTATTTATCTTTAGTAGAAGTTTTATATGGTTATCCAATCGATGGAGTTATTTTAACTACAGGGTGTGATAAAACTACTCCTGCAGCCTTGATGGCAGCAGCCACAGTTAATATTCCTGCAATAGTTCTCTCAGGTGGTCCAATGTTAGATGGAGTTTACAAAGGAAAACTTGCTGGATCTGGTTTAGTGGTTTGGGAAGCTAGAAAGATGTTAGCTAAAGGAGAAATTAAATACGAAGAATTTATGGACATGGTTGCATCCTCTGCACCAAGTGCTGGTCATTGTAATACTATGGGAACAGCATCTTCAATGAATTCAGTTGCAGAAGCTTTAGGCATGTCTTTACCGGGAGGAGCTGTAATTCCTGCACCTTACAGAGAAAGAGAGCAGATTTCATATGAAACAGGAAAAAGAATTGTCGGAATGGTTCATGAAGATTTAACACCATCGAAAATCATGACACGTAAAGCATTTGAAAACGCAGTAGTAGTTGCAAGCGCAATAGGTGGATCAAGTAACTGCACAACACATTTAAGTGCAATAGCTAAACACATGGGAATTAAGTTTGATTTATCTGATTGGCAAAAATTAGGACACGATATTCCTTTGCTAGTTAATTGTCAGCCAGCTGGTGAATATTTAATGGAAAGTTTTCACAGAGCAGGAGCGATACCAGCGGTAATGAAAGAATTAATTAAGAATAAAAAAATTCACACCAATATAAAGACTGTAACCGGAAAGACAGTAGGTGAAAATTTGAAAAAGAAAATTGATGTAGATAGTAAAGTAATCAAAACATTTAAAAATGCTCTAACAGAAAAAGCTGGTTTCTTAGTTATGAGAAGTAATTTCTTTTCATCTGCAATAATGAAAACATCGGTAATTAGTAAAGAATTTAGAGATCAATATCTATCAAACCCAAAACACCCTAATGCTTTTGAGTGTAAGGCAATTGTTTTTGAAGGTCCTGAAGATTACCACAAAAGACTTAATGATAAGAAATTAAAAATTGACGAGAACTCAATATTAATTGTTAGAGGATGTGGTCCAGTAGGTTACCCAGGTTCTGCAGAAGTTGTGAACATGCAACCACCTGACAGGTTGTTAAAAAAAGGTATTAGACATCTACCTACTTTAGGAGATGGAAGACAAAGCGGAACATCTGAAAGTCCTTCAATACTTCATGTGTCACCAGAGTCTGCAGTTGGAGGAGATTTAGGAATAGTTAAAACAGGTGACAAAATTAAAATTGATTTAAATAAAAGAAGAGTTGATTTACTAATTTCTCAACCTGAATTTAAGAAGCGAAGAAAAAATAGAAAGAAATTTAAAGCAAATAATCAAACACCTTGGCAGGAAATATTCAGAAATACAGTAGGTCAATTAGATGATGGTGCTTGTATTAATTCTAGAGGAAAATATTTGGATGTATCTCATACAAAAGGTTTACCTAGAGACTCACATTAAATGAAACCAAAGATATTAGTTTCTAGAAAAATTTCAGATTTAGCAGAAGAAAAATTAAGTAAAGAATTTGATGTAACATTAAATCCAAAAGACGAGCCAATTCAAGAAAGTGAATTAATTAAGATAATAAATGACTATGATGGGATGATTTCTACAGGATTTGATAAAATTGGAGAAAATTTTTTTAATAATCTGAATGGTAAATTAAAAATCATCGCTCAGGTAGGAGTAGGGTACGATAATATTTCTGTTAACTCTGCTTTAGAAAAAAAAATAAAAGTTACTAATACACCTAACGTATTAAACGAAGCTGTTGCAGAACTGACTATTCTTTTAATATTAGCTGCCTCAAGAAGAATTGGTGAAGCTTATAATTTAGTTAGAACTGATAATTGGAAAAATCAAAAACCTGACTTAACTAAATTTATGATTGGTAACTCAGTTACTGGCAAAACTTTAGGTATTATTGGTATGGGACGAATAGGAAGAATGGCTGCTAAAAGTGCAAAAGCATTTGGAATGAAGATAATTTATTATAATAGAAATAAGTTGTCTGCAGATTTAGAAGATGGTGCAAAATATTATTCAGATTTAAATTCGATGTTACCAAACTGTGATTTTGTAAGCATACACACGCCAGCTACTGCTGAAACAAAATACATTCTTAATAAAGATACAATTAGCTTACTACCAAAACATGCAGTTGTCATAAACACATCAAGAGGATCAACAATTGATGACGATGCATTAATTGATGCACTAGAAAATAAAAAAATTTATGCAGCTGGTTTAGATGTTTTCAACAATGAACCAAATTTAGATAACAGATATTTAAAACTAGATAACTGTTTTGTTCTTCCTCATGTAGGTAGTGCGACACATGAAACACGTCTTGCAATGAGTATGATGGCAGTTGATAATATTTACTGTTTTTTCAATAAAAAACCCTTGATTTCAGAAGTAGTTTAGAACAATTCTATTCTCTGTGTTTATAAAATATATATAATTTCTATATATAATAACTAAACTGATTTAATTGAAATAGAAAATCATTTATGATTAACTTTCAAAAAACATAAACGAGAGGAAGATAATGTTTAAATTAATATCTAAAACTTTAGCAGCAGTGGCTATGGTTTCAGTTGCTTTATTTGGCTCTGCAAATGCAAAGACTTTAAAGATTGAAACTCACTTTACTGCTAGCTCACCAAATGGTGAAGTTGCGGCTCAGTTCGCAAAAAATGTAGAAAAGTTTTCTGGTGGAAGCTTGAAAATTGAAATGTTCTACTCATCTTCAGTAACAGGTAAATCTGCTGAGGTATTTAACTCTGCACAAACTGGAATTATCGATTGTGATATGACTGGTGCTGGTTACCAAACTGGTAAAAATGCAGCGTTCCAATTCGCAGGTGATGTAATGGGTGGATACGATAACCCATACCAACAATATGAATTCTTGAACTACCCAGGTGCTCAAGAAGCTGTTGATGCATTATACAACAAATATGGAATGACTTTAATTGGTTGGTGGATACCAGGACACGAGTCTTTAATATCTAGCAGACCAATTCCAGATGTTGCTTCATTGAAAGACTTTAAATTTAGATCACCTCCAGGAATGGAAAGTATGATCTTTACAACTTTAGGTGCGAAGCCAATCGTTATGGACTTTGGTGAAGTTCCTACAGCTTTACAAACTGG
Source organism: Candidatus Pelagibacter sp. HIMB1715 (assembly GCF_052047595.1). Classification (NCBI taxonomy): domain Bacteria; kingdom Pseudomonadati; phylum Pseudomonadota; class Alphaproteobacteria; order Candidatus Pelagibacterales; family Candidatus Pelagibacteraceae; genus Candidatus Pelagibacter; species Candidatus Pelagibacter sp. HIMB1715. The sequence goes on from NZ_JBNAJY010000004.1 coordinate 11,051, forward strand.
TCTAATCGATGGTGCTGACTATTCATCTTTAGCAACTAACTATGCTGGTGGACACTATGAGCAAAACAAATATGCTACATACCCAGGTTTCCACTCTATGCCAGCTGACCACTTAGCTTGTAACACAAAAGTATGGAACAAGTTAAAGCCACATGAGCAAGGTGCTATGAAAGCAGGAATAGAAATAGCTGGAAGAACTATTACTAGCTTAGTTGAGAGAAAAAACGCTGAAGCTGTTAAAGCTTTAAATGAAATGGGCGTTACTCTTCATGACTGGTCTAGAGAAGATAGACTTAAATTCAGAACAGCTGCACTTGCTGCTTGGGAAGAATGGAAGACTAAATCTCCAGAAGCTGCGGCTTTAATAGAAATACACAAAGCTTACATGAAAGCTAATGGTATTATGTAATAAATAAATTTTGAAGGGCCTGAAAAGGCCCTTCGAATAAAATCTAAAATTTTTACTCAATGATAGATAAAGAGTTACAAGAACAAAACGAAAAAGTAGCGAGTAAAGATGATTTTCCAATAAATTGGATTGATAGAGTTTCCTTATTTTTAAGTCACACAATAAAATATTTAATTCCTGTAATTGTAATTGTGATGATGTATGAAATTTTTATGCGATATGTATTATTTAAGCCAACCTTGTGGGCAAATGAGTTATGTTTGTGGCTTGCTGGTGTTTGTTATTTAGTTGGTGGAATTTATGCCACAAGGTTAAGAAGTCATATTAGAATAGTTTTACTTTATGACTGGGTTGGAAGACCAACTCAAAGAATTTTTGACCTAATTAGTACGATTATTATTGTACTTTTTGCTACAGCAGTAATTTATGGTGGATGGGAAGATGCGCACAGATCTTTCACTACCTGGGAGAGATTTGCAACTTATTGGGATCCTCCAATTCCGGCTACAATGAAACCACTTACACTTTTATGTGTATTTCTTATAGCAGTTCAATCTGTAAATAACCTAATCATTGATTGGAGAAATCCAAAAGAGAAACAATACGACCCTTCTAAAGAATTAAAGTAAGATGGAATTTGAAATAGGAACACTTTCGATAATATTAATAGTTGGATTATTAGCACTAATATCTATTGGTGTTCCGATGGGATTTGCATCAGGTTTCATGGGTGCAGTACTAGTATTTTTATACATAGGTGAGCATGCATTAGGAATATTGCTTTCGAGGTATTACTCACTGGTTGTTACTTATTCTTTTTTATCAGTACCTTTGTTTATCTTTATGGCCTCCTTGCTCGAACGCTCGAATATTGCACGAGATCTTTATGATGCTTTAAACGCGTGGTTAAGAAAAACTAGAGGTGGAGTAGGTGTAGTTACTGCAATCATGGCAACTATCATGGCTGCAATGAGTGGAATTATTGGAGGAGAAATAGTTTTATTAGGATTAATTGCATTACCTCAAATGTTAAGACTTAAATATGATCAAGACATGTCTATTGGTATTATTTGTGCATCTGGATCTTTAGGAACAATGATACCTCCATCAATTGTTTTAATTATTTATGGATTAACAACAGAGACTTCTATTACGATGTTATTCCAAGAAGCAATTGTTCCAGGTTTAATGATTTCAGGTTTAATTATTACATACATTCTTATTAGAACAAGGTTACAACCTCATTTAGCTCCATTGAGTGATGAGCCGGCTTTAACTTTAAAAGAAAAAATGTCTTACTTACCAGGTCTGCTTCCACCAATTGGAATTGTAATTATTGTATTAGGTTCAATTTATTCTGGAATGACTGGTATTACCGAAGCAGCAGGAATGGGTGTTGTTGCTACTTTAATTATTATTTTTGCTAGAAAAGAACTGACATGGTTTTTATTTAAGGATGCATTAACAAGAACTTTCAAAGCATCTGGAACAATTTTAACTATTACTTTTGGTGCAACGGTTTTAGCAGGAGCTTATTCTCTTGCCGGTGGACCGAAATATGTAGCAGAAACAATTTTAGCGTATGATTTGAAACCAATGTATTTAATTTTCATGATGCAGATTATGTTCTTAATCATGGGAGCATTTATGGACTGGGTTGGAATTGTATTATTAGCAATGCCAGTATTTTTACCAATTGTAATTGCACTTGGTTTTGATCCTATTTGGTTTGGAATATTATTCTGTGTAAATATGCAGGTTTCATTTTTAAGTCCACCTTTTGGGCCCGCCGCTTTCTATTTAAAATCGGTTGCTCCTCCACACATATCTTTAACAGATATCTTTAGAGGTTTTGCTCCATTTATAGTAATTCAGTTAATTGTATTAGCATGTGTTATGTTCTTCCCTGAAGCAATGACACAAAATTTCCACGAGTTTAAACCAAAACCATGATAACAATTGGATTTATTGGAACAGGCCTAATGGGCCTTCCAATGGCTAAAAATATATTAAAATCTGGATTTAAATTAAAAGCCTTTAATAGATCAATAGAAAAAGCAGAACCACTAAAAGAGTTTGGTGCAGAAATTTCAAAAACTATAGGTGATGTAGTTAAAGACAGCGATTTTATTATTACTATGTTAACTGATGATAGTGCTGTAGATGCAATAACTTCTAGTTCAGATTTTCTAGATAACTTAAAATCAGGCTCAACAGTTATTGATATGAGTTCTGTAAAACCTACTACAGCAACAAAACATGGAAATAATTTAAAATCGAAAAACGTAAATTATTTGGATGCACCAGTTTCTGGGGGAACAATTGGAGCAGAGGAAGCTTCACTAGCTATCATGGTTGGGGGTGAACAAAGTGTTTTTGATAATTCTGAAAAAATTTTAAAAGCAATGGGAAACCCAACATTGGTTGGACCTATTGGAAGTGGACAAGTATCAAAACTAGCAAATCAAATTGTTGTTGGAGTTACAATAGGAGCTGTTGCAGAAGCCATAACATTATGTGAAAAGGCTGGAGCAGATCCAAATAAATTAATCAAAGCTCTTTCAGGTGGATGGGCAGATAGTAAAATACTTCAAACACATGGAAAAAGAATGATTGATAAAGATTTTAGCCCTAAGGGTAAGACTTATACTCATTTGAAAGATATGAATAACATTTTAGAATGTGCAAATTCTTATAATACTCATTTACCTATTTCAAATTTAGTCAAAGAAATGTATAAGACCTTAGTTGATAATGGTCATGGCAACACTGATCACAGTTCACTTTATAACGAGATTGAAAGGATAAATAAAAAATGAGTGGAAGACTTAATGGCAAACAAATTGTTGTAACAGCAGCAGGACAAGGAATTGGAAAAGCAACAGCAATTGCATTTCATAAAGAAGGAGCTCATGTAACGGCTACAGATTTAAACGATAAAACTTTAGCAGAATTAAATAAAGAATATCCAGATATTAAAGTTACCAAATTAGACTCAACTGATAACAACGCTATCTTAGAATTTACTAAAACTCTTGATAAAGTAGATGTATTATTTAATGCAGTTGGATTTGTTCACCATGGAACAATTCTTGAATGTGATGAAAAAGATTGGGATTTCTCATCAAATGTGAATGTGAAATCAATGTATTTTATGTGTAAGGCGATATTACCATTGATGGTAAAACAAAATGGTGGAAGTATAATTAATGTGTCTTCATGTGCTTCAAGCTTAAAAGGTTTTCCAAACAGATTTGTCTATGGAACAACAAAGGGTGCTGTCATAGGTTTAACTAAAGCAATTGCTGCTGACTTTGTAAAACAAAATATTAGATGTAATTCAATTGCTCCTGGAACAGTTTTCTCACCATCTTGGCAAGACAGAGTAAACCAGAGCCCAGATCCAGTTCAGGCAAAAAAAGATTTTATTGCAAGACAACCAATGGGAAGATTAGGAACTGCAGAAGAGATTGCTGCAGTTGCAGTTTATTTAGCAAGTGATGATGCAACATTTACAACAGGAACTACAATTTCTGTTGATGGTGGAATTTCAATATAATTTAATAACAAAAGGACAATTATGAAATTATTAAGAGTAGGTCAAAAAGGACAAGAAAAGCCAGCAGCTTTAGACAAAGATGGTAAAATTAGAGATATAAGTTCACATATTTCAGATTTAAATCCTGATCATTTAAATTTTGAAACTATTTCAAAATTACAAAGTGCTGACTTAGCAAGTCTTCCAGAGATATCTTCAAGTGAAAGAATTGGTTCATGTATTACAAAGCCAGGAAAATTTATTGCAATAGGTTTAAATTTTTCAGATCACGCTGCTGAAACAGGAGCAGAAGTTCCGTCTGAGCCAATTACTTTTATGAAAGCAACAAGTTGTATCAATGGTCCTAACGATGATATCGAAATTGTGTCTGGTTCAAAAAAATTAGACTGGGAAGTAGAATTAGGAATTGTAATTGGAAAACATACAAAACATATTTCAGAAGCTCAATCACAAGATCACATCTTAGGATATTGTTTAGTAAATGATATTAGTGAAAGAGAATGGCAAATAGAAAAAATGGGTCAATGGGTTAAAGGAAAATCTCATGACACGTATGGACCAATTGGACCTTACTTGGTAACCAAAGATGAAATTGCTGACATTAATAATTTAAAAATGAGTTTAGATGTTAATGGTCAAAGAATGCAGACTGGAAATACTAATACTATGATCTTTAATGTAAACGTTATTGTATCTTATTTAAGTAAATTTATGTCATTACAGCCAGGTGATATAATTACAACTGGTACACCTCCAGGAGTTGGTATGGGAATGAAACCACAACAATTCTTGAAAGCTGGTGATACAATGAGATTATCAATTGAAAATTTAGGAGAGCAAAACTCTAAAGTAGTTGCTTTATAATCTTTTGTGAAAATAACTTCTATTAAAAGTCATGTACTTAAATATGAGTTAGAGAAAGAACTGGGTTATTCACAACAATATTATAAACACCGAACAGCCCATTTGGTTGAAGTACAAACTGACGAAGGCATTACGGGATGGGGTGAATGTTTTGGTCCGGGTAATATTGCTTTAGCCAATAAGTTCATTGTTGAAAAAGTAATTCAGCCTTTAATAATAGGCGAGGATCCTTTGAATAAAGAACATATCTGGCAAAAAGTTTACAATCTTTTAAGAGATAGTGGTCAAAAAGGAATGCCAATACAAGCTTTGTCAGGAGTTGACATAGCTCTATGGGATATCTTAGGAAAAAAAACAAACTCTCCTCTTTATCAACTTGTTGGTGGAAAATGTAATAACGAAGTTCCTGTGTATGGATATGGAATGATGTTACAAAACAAATCAATTGATGAGCTAATTCCATTGTTTGAAGAAGAAGCTAAACAGATTAAATCAAAAAACTTTAAAGCAATGAAAATGAAGGTTGGATTAGGTCCAAAAGAAGATTTAAAGTTAGTTCAAGCAGTTAGAAATTCTATAGGTAAAGATTTTAAATTAATGGTGGATGCTAACCATGCTTATAATTTGAAAGATGCTCTTTATGTTGGAAAAGGACTTGATGAACTAGATATTTATTGGTTTGAAGAACCTGTCGCTCCCGAAGATTACAACGGTTACCGAGAATTAAAAAAAAATATATCAACCAGTGTTGCTGGAGGTGAAGCAGAATTTACAAAGTATGGATGGAATAAATTAATTACTAATGAATGCATTGATATAGCCCAACCAGAAGTATGTGGATTAGGAGGTATTACAGAATATTTGAAAGTTGTAGCCTTGGCACAGGCTAACTTTGTTCCTGTAATTAATCATGTTTGGGGATCTGCTGTAAGTATAGCGGTAAATCTACATTTATTGACTGCACAACCAGATATGCCAGGGGGATTATTCCCAACAAAATCTATGCTCGAATTTGATACAACAGAGAAAAATATCTTTATTACAGATCTACCAAAAGAAAATTTTTCAATTTTAGATCAAGTTAAAAACAATAATGGATTTGCATCAGTGACAGACAATGTAGGTATTGGTATAAATCCTAATGAGGACTTTATTAAGGAGTTTGAAGTAAATGAATAAAATTAAAACTACAGAGCCAAAACCTATTTGGAAAATAAGATGTACTTTAGGCGAAGGAACACTTTGGGTTAAAGAACACAACTCAATTTATTTTGTTGATATAAAGAAAAAGAAAATTTGTTCTTTAAATATAAAAAATAAAAAAAAGAAAATATTTAAAGTAAATAAAGAGATAGGTTTTATTGCTCATATAAGAGACCATATATTTATTTTAGGATTGCAAGGTGAAATAAGAATTCAAAATTTAAAATCAAAAAAAGTTTTAAAATCGATACCTATAGAACACAAAATAAAATTAAATAGAATAAACGATGGTAAAACAGATCCTGCTGGAAATCTTTGGTTTGGAACTATGGATAATTTAGAGAGAAAAATTGAAAAAGGATCTTTGTATAAATTAGATAAAAATTTAAAATTAACTAGAGTTGATAAAAATTATAGAATTACAAATGGCCCAGCATTTATTGATCAATATAATTTTTACCACACAGATAGTCCTAAAAAAACAATCTATAAAATTAAGATAAATAAAAATAATAAAATAATTAGTAAAAAAATATTTAAAAAATTATCTTTAGAAGAAGGTTCACCAGATGGAATGACTGTAGATAAGAATAAAAATTTGTGGGTTGCACATTTTCGTGGGGCATGTGTCTCAGTATTTAATAGTAGAGCAAAATTAATTCACAGAATTAATTTTCCAGCCAAAAATATTACTAATTGTGCGTTTGGTGGTAAGAATAATCAAGAACTGTACGTTTCAACAGCTACAAAAGGAATGGACAAGGCTGATTTGCGAAAATTTAGATATTCAGGATTCTTTTTTGGTGTAAAAACAAACACAAAAGGAGTTTTACAAAAAAAATTTATTTTAAGTAATGAAGCAGAGAGATCTTTACTATGAACGAATACCTACTAAGCTTTTAAGAGAAGATATAAGATTATTAGGAACTTTTCTTGGAAGAGTGATCAAAGATCAAGAAGGCACAAAATTTTTTAATATTGTTGAGCGATTAAGATTATTATCTAAAAATACCTTATTAGATAAAAATAAAAGTAAAGTATTTTCCAAAATTTCAAAAGATATAAGAAAGCTTTCACCTGAAATTACTTTTAAGGTCACTAGAGCTTTTTCACATATTCTAAATTTAATGAATTTAGCTGAATCGTTAGATGCTTCTAGAAAACTTAATGAATACGATAATCCATATTTTAAGAACAAAAAACAAAATCTATTTATTGAGGATATAATTAACAATCTATTTAAAAATAGAAAAATCTCTGACAAAAAAATTTATGATCAGGCAACAAAACTTGATATTGGAATAGTTCTCACAGCACATCCAACAGAAGTTAAGAGAAGAACACTAATTCAAAAATACGCAAATTTAACCACTTTGATGGAGCAACGCCATCTTTATAAAAAATACCCCGCAAAGATTATTGAAATAGATCGAAAACTGTATTCTGAGATAGCTATTATATGGAAAACTGATGAACTAAAAAGAACCAAGCCATCACCACTTGATGAAGCTAGATGGGGTTTGGCTGTAATAGAGGATAGTTTATGGGACACAATTCCAAGAGTTTATAAAAGGTTGAATGATATTTTTAGGAAAAATTTAAATAAAGATCTTCCCAGAAATTTTAATCCTATTCAATTTGGTTCCTGGATGGGTGGTGATAGAGATGGAAATCCAAATGTTACATCTGAAGTAACAAAAAAAGTGATTTTATTTTCAAGATGGCAAGCTGCAAAGTTATACGAAAGAGAACTCACAAAATTAATTCAAGATTTATCAATGGAAGAATGTTCTAATAAAATTAAAAAAGTTACTGGAAATAGTTTTGAACCTTATAGAGTTTATTTAAGACCTTTAAGAGACAAAGTAAGAAGAACACATCAGTTAATTGAAGCACATATAAATTATAATAAACCATTAGATGAAAATAAATTACTAAAAGATAAGTATGAAATTATAAATCCATTAAGAGAAGTTAGAACTTCCTTAAACATGAACAAAGGTCAACACATTGCTAATGCAGATTTGTTAGATTTGATAAGAAGAGTTAGATGTTTTGGAATAAATTTAGCAAGATTAGATATCAGACAGGAGTCTGATAGACATGAAAAACTTTTAAATGAAATATTTAAAAAGAAAAATAAAATTAATTATTCACAATTACCTGAAGAAAAGAAAATTGAATTACTTAATAAATCAATAAAACAAAAAAAATCTTTTGTTAATAAAATTAATTTAAGAGACAAAGAGAATTTAGAAGTTTGGAAAACATTTAAACAAATATCTAAAGAGCCAGAGCAATGTATGGGTGCTTATGTAATTTCAATGACTTCAAAAGCATCTGATATTTTATCTGTTTATTTATTGCAATTACAGGCTGAAACAAAGAATTTGTTAAGAGTAGTACCACTTTTTGAAACTTTAGATGATTTAAAGAATGCCAAAGGTGTTATGCAAAATTTATTTAAACTTCCTTGGTACAGAAAAATGATCAACTCAAAACAAGAAGTAATGATTGGATATTCAGACTCTAGTAAAGATGCAGGAAAACTATCAGCAAGTTGGCATCAATATAAACTTCAAGAAGAACTTAGAAATTTAGCTAAAAAATATAAAATAGATCTTGTATTTTTTCATGGAAGAGGAGGATCTCCAGGAAGAGGAGGAGGACCAATTCAGGCAACTCTTAAATCTCAACCATCTGGAACAGTAAATGGAAAAATTAGAATTACTGATCAAGGAGAGGTGATACAGCAAAAATATGGATATAAGCCTTTAGCTGAATACAATCTATGTAGTTATATCGGAGCAGTAATGGAGGCAACTCTAAATCCACCTCCTAGATCAAAACCAAATTGGCGAGAGCTTATTCAAAAAATGTCTGAGATTTCTACATCTGCTTACCGAAAGTATTTAAATCAAAGCGAAGATTTTATTAGATATTTTAAAACTGTTACTCCGCATAAATCTCTTGGAAAACTTGCAATTGGTTCAAGACCTACCAAAAGAAAAAATGTTGATAATATTCAAAGTTTAAGAGCTATTCCTTGGGTATTTGCTTGGACTCAAATTAGATTAATGCTTCCTGGGTGGCTCGGTACAACTGAGGCTTTGAGATATGGATCAATTAAAAAGTTTAAAAAAACTCTGACAGACATGGAGAAGAACTGGCCTTATTTCGTATCAACAATGGATATTTTGGACATGGTGATTTCAAAGGTTGATCCTGAAATATCAGTGATTTATGAAAATAATTTGGCTGATAAATCTTTAATAAGAATTGGAAAAAGATTGAGGTTTCAATTTGATGCATTGGTCAAATTGCACAATAAAATTACTCCAAAAGAAGTTATAAAAGAGAGAAAAGAGTTTAGAAAAGCATTATTTATCAGAAACAACTACACTGAGATGCTAAACATTCTTCAGGCAAATATAATGAATAAATTAACAAATAAAAAATATAAAAATTTAGATAAGAAATATTTAGACGATGCTTTAATGACATCTATCGCAGGAATTTCTGCAGCAATGAAAAACACTGGATAGATGATTGAATATTTAATTGCTTTTGGAGCAGGGTTAATAAGTTTTTTATCACCATGCGTTCTACCTTTGATACCTGGATATATATCTTTTGTATCAGGCCAATCTCTTAAAGAAATAACTGAGAAACAAAATTTTAATATTATTCCTTTGATTAAATTTTGTTTTGGTTTTTCATTAGTATTTATAATTTTTGGAGCTTCAGCATCTTTTTTGGGACAAGTATTGTTAGAGAATTCTCAATCTTTAAGATTAATTGCAGGACTGATTGTTATATTTTTTTCACTACAATTATTAGGTGTTTTTAATTTTGGATTTTTAAACATTGATAGAAGATTTGATTTTAAAAAAATTGATAGTTTTTTCTTTCCTGTGATAATTGGTGCTGCTTTTGGATTTGGATGGACACCTTGTATCGGTCCAATATTAGGATCAATTTTAGCTTTAGCTTCAATTGAAGATACTTTATCAAGAGCAATTATTTTATTAAGCTTTTACTCTTTAGGTTTGGCTATACCTTTTATTTTATCAGGATATTTAATTCAAAAGTTTTTAATTTTTTCAAAAAATATGCGTCAGTATATAAATATTATCTCAAAAGTAGGTGGTGCAATTCTTTTAGTAACTGGAATATTAATTATTACAAATAAATTGCAAGCAATTGGGTTTTATTTAATTGAGATCTTTCCTTTTATGCAAAACTTTGGTTAAAGTAATTAATGAAAATTTATCAAATAGATTCAAGTGCTAGAAAAAAAGGCTCAACATCAAGAGCATTAGCAAAAAAACTTTTGGAAAAAATCAAAAAACCAGAGGATGAAGTAATTTATAGAGATTTAGATGATGAAATGCTTTTTGTAAGCGGCTTAACAGAATCTGGAATGAAAATTGATGAGAAAGATCAAACTGAAGAACATAAGAAAATGTTTGAACTTTCTGACAAGCTTGTAAAAGAATTAAAAGAGAGTGATATTATTATAATTTCAGCTCCAATATATAATTACGGACCACCCGCAACTCTTAAAGCTTGGTCAGATTTAGCTGCAAGAATAGGGGAAACCTTTAAATTTAAACCTAATGGTAGAAGAGAAGGGTTATTAAAAAATAAAAAAGCATATCTTGTAATTACTTCTGGTGGAACAAAGCTTAATAGCTCTGAGGATTTTTTAACGCCTTGGTTAAAATTTATTTTAAACTTTTTTGGAATTGAAAAAGTTGAAGTTATAAGCGCTGATCAAATGGCTTTAGATTATGAAAAATCTATTAGAGATGCTGAAGCTCAAATAGAAAATATTTCTATAGATTAAACTTTCTTTTTAAGTGTCTTAATTTTCCTTCGGTACTATCGTAGTCTATATAGCAACCTTGTAAAAATCTTTCTCCTTCATTAGCATCATAAACTGTTCGTCCATGAAGTAACCTATGATTATCCATCATCATTAAATCTTTTGGAGCAAGTTTAAATTCTATTCTATATTTATCTGAATTGTACATTTCAGACAGTTTTTTTCTTGCTTGATAGTATAAATCTAATTCTTCTTTATCTAAGATTGGAACAAAATCTAATCTTGGACTAAATCTTACTTGTTTAAAATTTTTATGCTCATCTAATTCAATCAAAGGACACAAAGATTCTAAAATTACTTCTTTATCAATAAATTTAAATCTTACTTTTACTTCTGTTAAGATTTTATAATAATCAGGATAACTTTTCTTTAAATCTTCAGTAACAGTATATCCATCAACCAATGTAGAATATCCTCCTGAAACTTTACTCTCTATGCAATGTAAAAGTTGGATACATGGAACTGGGTTTCGATATGGATTATCTGTGTGCGGTGCAAGAGCTAAAGAAGTATATGCAAGATCATTAGGATCAGGTTTTGATTTAACATCAAAATATTCTCCAAAGTTAGTTCTTCTTACACTGCCAATTGAGTTTGCAAATTCAACGATATAATTTTTAGTTGTTGGTATATTTTTAATTACTACAAATCCAAACCTATAGAAAGAAACGAGTAAGTCATGCATTTCTTTACTTTCATAAAAATTATCTTGGTATTCAAAATTTTTGATATTACTTAGACCAGAATCCCATTTAGTTTTTTCTATAGATTTTATAACTGTATCTTCTTTTGAAAATTCTAATGCAATTTTATTAAGATTAAGCTTAGAACTAATTCCATCATTAAAGTTAACTTCTAAAAATTCCTCATGAATAGAGGCTTTATTAATGATTATATCATTACTTAAACTAGTTGGGTCAAAAAGTCTTTGTTGAGTTCCTTTATCAACAAATTCTTCACCATCCACTCTTTCTCTTAACCAAAAAGGATGTATTTCTTTTTTTTCAGTACCATTATTGAAGTAAACTTTATTTTCGTGAAGCTCAATTTTCATAAATAATACTTGAGCATTATTTAAAATTTAACTTTAATCAATATAAATTAAATAGTAAGAATTCTTTGTGAATAATTTTGATACAAAAAAATATCCAGTATTTTCAAGTTTTTTAAACCAGCTAGCAAAAGATCTAACAAAATTTTATTATGCTAAGTTAGATAAGCCATTCAAGATAACCAATAAAATGAAAGGCAAAGGTTATGATCCAGTAACTACATCTGACAAAGCTTTTGAAAAGTTTATAAGATCCAAAATTTCTAAAAGATTTCCAGATCATCAAATTATAGGTGAGGAATACGGTCACAAAAATACTAAAAGTGAATTTTCATGGGTAATAGACCCAATTGATGGAACTAGATCATATGTTGTTGGAAATCCTAGTTGGAGTAATTTGATTTCATTAAATTATAACGGGGAGCCAATTTTAGGATTAGCAAATTTTCCTAAAATGAAAAAATATTACTTAAATGTAAACAAAAACACCGCATACGTTTTTGAAAATAATAAAAAAAGAAAACTAAAGGTTAATTCTAAATTAAATTTTTCAAATTCAAAATTAGCTGCTGCTTTCCATAACCAATTGTCTTTAAAAAAACAGATGAAAATAAAAAAATTTATAGACCGTATGCAATTTCCTTGCTTTGATGCACTTACATATTGTCAGTTAGCAGAAGGTAGGATCGAAATAGTTTTTCAATGTGCAAATAAAATTTGGGATATTCATCCCTTAATTCCAATTATGAGAGCAGCAGGTGCAATTGTTACAACTTGGGAAAATAAAAATCCTGTAATAGGAGGAAATATTATTGTTTCCAACAATAAAATAAACCATCAAAAAGTTTTAAAATTGTTAAAGCCAGCTATTTAATGATACCAGAAAGAGCTCAAGTAATCCTAGATTTTTGGTTTAAAGAAACTCCTTTTGAGATGAGATTTAAGAAGGATGATAAATTTGATCGAAAAATAAAGGATAATTTTTTAAAAGATTATGAACTTGCTTGTCAAAATGAATATGATGATTGGCAGGATAATCCCATGAGCTGTTTAGCTTTGGTAATTTTGTTTGATCAATTTTCAAGAAATATGTTTAGAGATGATAAAAAAGCATTTGCTCAAGATCAAAAAACTAGATTGATAGTAAATGATGCAGTGTATTCTGGATATTTAGAAGCTATGAATGTTGACCAAAGATTTTTTATGCTTTTACCTTTAATTCATAGTGAAGAAATTAGTGATCATGAAATGGCTTATTACTTATTAAATAAATATTTAAGAGAACACGAAGGATACAATAAGATTAAAAAATTTTGGCAAGACCACACTAAAGCAATTAGACAGTTTCATAGATACCCACATAGAAATGAAATTTTAGGAAGAGAGTCTACTGAAGAAGAACTAGAATTTTTAAAAGGACCAAACTCTTCTTGGTAAAATGAATTTAGAATTTATTTTTAAAGTCATAGATAAAGAAGAATGGCAAAAAGCTAAGCAATCAGGAACTTATGGTGGATCTGAAAAAGATATTAAAGATGGCTATATTCATTTCTCAGAGGAAGATCAGGTCGAGGAAACCTTAAAAAAACATTTCCCAAATAAAGAAAACCTTGTTTTGTTGAGAGTAAATGCTTTTAAACTTGAACACTTACTTTGGGAACAAGCTTCAAATGGTGATATGTATCCGCATTTATATTCTCCGTTAGATACAACTACTGTTGTTAATGAATATGAACTATCTTTAAATGAAGATGGAAGTTATCAACTTCCAGATATTTTAAAAAAATATCAATTTAATCGACCTAAGTAATTAACCATTACAACGCCAATAATAATAAAAGCGATTCCAATTATCCCATAAATATTAGGAACTTGATTAAATTTTAGTACAGCAAAAAGAACAACTCCTGTAACTGTCAAACCACTATAAATCGAATAAGCAAACCCAACAGGTATTGCATGCATAGCTTTTGCAATTGAAAACATTGTAATACACATAAACAGGATACATAAAATTGAAGGAGTTAGCTTTGTAAAACCTTGAGAAATTTTAGCAAAACTGTTTGAAGCTATTCCAAAAATTATACCGTTAGCTAAAAACAAATATCCTATAAGAGGTTTCATATTATTTACTTCCTAACAAATTAACCATTAAAACTCCAATAATTATAAATGCTAGTCCGATCATGGAGTAAAGATTTGGAACTTGATTATATTTAATTACACCTACTATAACCGTTGCAATGATTGTTAATCCCGCAAACGAAGCGTAAGTTATACCCATTGGTATATTCTTCATCACCAACGAAAGTGCATACATGCACAGAACAATTGTAATTGCGGTGATTATACTTGGAAAGAGAAGAGTAAAACCTTCAGCACTTTTAGCAAAACTATTTGAGGTAACTCCTAAGAATACAGCAATACCTAGGAATAAGTATGAAGTAGCGAGACTCATTTAATAATATTAAATGAAATCCCGCTAAATATATATAATTATTTAGGCATTGGAGTAGCACCAGTTTCTAAACTAACAATTTTTCCATTGTCATATTTATAAACCGCCATTACAGCCTCAACATTTCCATCGTTAAATGTAACAAAAGCATGATGAATTCCAACTTCATCATTCTCGTAAACAATTCTAACTTTATCTTGATTGATGTCACCACTCATTGCCCATTTGATAACATCACTTTTTGTTAAAACATTTCCTGATTTATGCATCGTAAATTTAAAATCATCATGCAAAAGCTCATTCATAGCTGCTTCGTCTTTATTTTTTAATGCAGCACTATATTTTTCTAAGATAGACATTTATTCCTTTCTTTTATTCACCTGGTTTTTTAAAGTTTTTTCCAGCATCTGCAGCTTTGTTGAAAGTTTTATTATAATCAAATACCTCATGAATCATAATATCTTCCATTAAACCTGCATTCATAATTGCAACTTTCATTCCAAGAACACTTTCGTAATCTCCTTCAATAACATTGATTACATCAAATCTTCCTCGAACCCACTCATAACTATGAAACTTTACTCCAACAGTATCACAAATTGCTTTGATCGCTGCTCCTCTATCTGCATTTGGATCGCTCTGCATTCTTAAAGCAAGATCACGACTGATTTTTCCAATAATATAAAATTTAGACATATTTTCTCCTTTCCTAATAGTTTAATTTAACCTTTATACTGTTCAAGAAAGTCATCACTCATTGGAGTTGTTACATTTTTTTCTAAATCAACACCAGCTGCTGCTCTTTCTTTATGCAGTTCCTCATCATTTTTGAAACCTTGCATACCTTCCATCGTGTCAAATTTTACAATAGTTATGAATTTAGTATCATCACTCTTTTCAGTTCCAGCGTACAAAAATGTCATTCCATATTTTTTAACCTTCTCTGAATTATTGTGAACCATCGCTTTCCATTTAGCAAAAGTTTCTATTGGTCCTTCTATTTTTACTATCATATTTTTATTCCTTTCTAATATAGAGTTTGTACTACTTTTTTTACTCTATCTTCTCCATTAGGTACCGTTGAGTTTATAAATTCATGACAGGCATTAGTTTTAGCCTCGTCAAATTTAGATCCATAAAACTTATCAACAGCTTTGTTTACTCCTTCATCCCATTGCTTTTCAGGGATTCCGACTTCTAAAGCATAAGCTTTTAAAACTTTAACTGATGCCATAGATTTTTCTTTCATACTATATTCAAACGTTTCACCAATTGGCAAGAAATAGTTAGCCATATAAATACCACTACATTCCCAAGCTTTACTCTTGTCACTATCAGACATATCGGCGTGTACAGAAGTTAGAAATAAAACACTGAATAAAGTTATTATTATTTTTCTCAAAATTTTCTCCTTTCTATTCTATCGTGACAACAGTTGTTCCAGGAAATGTATATCCCACAACATAACTGAATAGCATTTGTTGAAATTCTTGTATCATTGGCCATTTGCTTCCAAGCTCTTGGTGATTTTGAAAACCAGCAGGATTTTCATAATACTCAGTTAAAATAAAATACATATTTCCAGTCATACCTTGTGAAGGATCTGCAGGATTATTCCATTCAGGTCCTTTGATAACTGAATATGAATTTAATTTTTTCTCACCTGTCATTGGATGAGTTTCTTTCATCCATTTATGGTGTGTTTTTAACATTTCTTCAACTTTAGCAACATCACTAGCTGGAACTTTCAAAGTAATAGCAAACGCATTTGCTTTTGCATGGCCGTCAGCGTTAGCAATTGTAGTAAATAAACTAAGCACCAAAACTATTATTATTTTTTTCATTTTATCTTTCTTTTTAATTATTAATTATAAGTAATCGAAGACTGTTACATATTCATGACAAAGTCTCTCGTGTTTATAACGCGCGTCAGTTATGCATTTAAGGAGCACAAAAATTGCTGATTATGTTGTTTTATCTGATGATAAAATTTGATAGGGTTTTGACATGATTGAAAAATTTAATGGAATTTTTTATTTAATTATATTTTTAGTACATTTTATTGTTTTTGCTGCTTACGCATATCAAACCGTTTTCGCTACAAAGAAATTTTTAGATAAGTTCGGTATTGATGATACTGGTGCTGGAATGACCAGATTTTTTGGTTCTTTGTTTATAGGTGCTGTTGTAATGGCAATATGGGTTGGATTTATAAGACCCGATGGTCTTCAAGGTACGTGGGCATTTTTTAATTTAGTATTTTTACAAAACCTTTCAGCTTTTATTGTTGGTATATATAATATTAAAATCAATAAGCTCGGTCATACACCACAAACATCTAATGAAGGAATTATTGCACCAGGTATTCTAACTTTGTTAAGTGCAATACTTTGTTACGGATTAGCAGATAAGATTTATATCTAAAACCAACTAGGTATTGGTAGACCTTTTTCTTCTAAGAATTGTTTATTAAACATTTTAGTTGCATATTTATCGCTTCTATCACAAAGGATTGTGACTATAGTTTTACCAGGTCCCAATTCTTTTCCCATTCTAATAGCGCCAGCAATATTTATTCCACAACTAGTTCCTAAACTTAGACCTTCATTTTGAATTAAATCATAAAGAATAGGTAGAGCTTCATGGTCATCAATAGAGTAGGCATCATCAATTTTGGCCTCACCAAAGTTTGCTGTAACTCTACTTGAGCCAATTCCTTCTGTTATAGATCCTCCTTCTGATTTTAATTCTCCATTCTTAATATAATTATAAAGAGCAGAACCTTTGGGATCTGAAAGGTAAACTTTGATATCTTTATTCTTTTCTTTTAATGCATTACTTACACCCGAAATGGTGCCCCCAGTTCCAGATGAACAAACAAAACCATCTACTTTACCTTCTGTCTGTTCCCAGATCTCTTGACCTGTTCCCTCATAATGACCTTTTGCATTTGCAGTATTATCAAATTGGTTAGCCCAAATAACTCCATTGTTATTTGAGGGTCTTAATTCATCTGCAAGCCTTGCAGCAACTTTTACAAAGTTATTGTCATCTTTATAGGGCTTCGGTTCAACTAATCTTAACTCAGCGCCAAGGTTTCTTAGTAAATCTTTTTTCTCTTGAGTTTGATTGTCATTCATTACAATAATAGTTTTATAACCTAAAGAATTTCCTAAAAGACCCAAACCAATTCCAGTGTTACCAGCTGTACCTTCAACAACAGTTCCTCCTTTAGAGATTAATTTTTTTTCTTGTGCGTCTTTTATTAATGCAAGTGCAGCTCTATCTTTTACAGATCCGCCTGGATTTAAAAATTCTGCCTTACCATAAATATTACAACCAGTAATCTCTGATGCAGCTCTAAGTTTTATAAGAGGAGTATTTCCAATTCCAGAAATAAAATCGTTTTGCGTATTATTCATTTTCTGATTTTTTATCACTATCAGGGGTAATTCCGTAAGGTTTAAATTCACTATCAGCTATTCCAACATTCTTAGCAGGAATTCCAACCATCACTGCATTTTCAGGAACATCTTTTGTAATTACAGCGTTAGCTCCAATTTTTGCACATCGTCCAACAGTTACTGGACCTAACACCTGTGCTCCTGATCCAATAACTACTTCATCTTTAATTGTTGGATGTCTCTTCATGTTTCTTTGATCGTTTGAATTTATACTTGGTGCAATTCCACCCAATGTAACCATATGGTAGATAGTAACATTATCACCAATATCTGAAGTCTCACCAATTACAACTCCCATACCATGATCTATAAATAAATTTTTTCCAATTTTTGCATTAGGATGTATTTCAATTCCAGTTAAGAATCTTGAAAATTGAGAAATGATTCTTGCAACAAGATAAAATTTAGCAGTACTAAAAAAGTTTGCTATTCTATGAAAGAATACTGCTTTGACACCTGGATAGGTTAAAATCAAACTAAGCTTTGATTTTGCTGCAGGATCTCTATCAATTATCGATTGTAAATAATCATTCATTGTATTTTATGTTCACTTGAAATTTCAATAAGTGGCTTATATAGTCATTATATTCTGTTATTAAAGATTAATTATGTATAAAAACACTAATTGTTTTCATTTAGCCATACCTTGTGGTGATCTAGAGGTAGCAAAAAAATTTTATAGCGAAACTTTAGGATGCAGATTAGATAATTCCGCGCAAGAGTGGGCCGATGTTGACTTTTGGGGTAATGAATTAACACTTCATAAAAGTGATCATAAATTAGATAATGAAAGACATGATGTGGACATGGGGAATGTATCTGTACCCCATTTTGGTGTTCATTTATCGAGAAAAGATTTTGATGCACTTAAACAAAGATTAAAAGATAGTGGTACAAAATATTATGACGAACCATACTTAAGATTTAAAGGCACTAAGTATGAACAAGAAACATTCTTTGTAAAAGACCCTAACGAAAATATACTGGAGATTAAAACTCTTACATCTAACCCAGAATAGTAAAAATACATCTAATTTTTAGATATTTATTTTCTTTGACACCTTCTCTCAATCCGCGTTAGACTTTATTTATAAATAATTAAGGAGAGATAATGAAAATAATCAAATCTACACTTGTAGCTGGATTAATTTCAGTTTTATCAATTTTCTCTGCAAACGCAGAAAAAGTTAAAATTGGAGATCCAGGTTGGACAGGTGCAACTGCAATTGCAAATTTACTTGCTGCAGTAGTTATAGACAAAATGGGTGGTGAAGCAGAATTAGTTCCTGGAAACAATACTGCAATATATGCAGCAATTGACAGAGGAAAAGGTGAAATCGATGTTCACCCGGATATTTGGTTACCAAACCAAGAAGCTTACACTAATGATTTAGTTCCAAAAGGAACTTTAAAATTAAGTAGCAAACCATATGAAGGAAACCAAGGTTACTGTGTTTCTCAACAGTTTGCAAAAAAAATGAATATTACAGCAATTGAAGATTTAGCTAGACCAGAAGTTGTTAAAGCAATGGACAGCGATGGAAATGGTAAAGGTGAATTTTGGATTGGTGCTGATGGTTGGGCTTCTGCAAATGTAAACCAAGTTAAATTAAGAGACTATGGTTTATATGATGCTGGTATCGAAGCAGTTAGAGCTGCTGAAGCAGTTAAAAATGCAAGAGTACTAGACTCAATCAAAAAAGGTGAAGGTTATGCATTCTATTGTTACAAACCTCATGCAATTTGGGGAATGGCTGACGTAGTAATGTTAACAGAACCAAAATATGATCCTGCAAAATATAAAATGATTCAACCTAAAGCAGATGCTGACTGGTATAAGAAATCTTATGTTGCATCAAAAGATGCTCTTAAGCAAATCCAAATCGGTTGGGCTACTTCTTTAGAGAGTCAGTCACCAGCAATTGTAGAATTCTTTAAGAATTTTCAATTAACAGCTGATGATGTTTCTGCAATGGCTTATGCAGTTTCAGTTGAGAAAAAAGATCCAGCTGATGTAGCAAGAGCTTGGATGGAAGCAAATAAATCAACTGTAGACGGTTGGTTAGGACTATAATCTAAATCAAAATCTATACTCGGCAATTTATGATTGCCGAGTATATTTTCCTAAATTAAAAGACAAAAATGGATTCATCGAGTTCAGCAATACAAATTCAAAATGTTTGGAAAGTATTTGGTAATACTTCTAAAGAAGCATTAGATGCAATCCAAAATAAAAAAATTTCAAAAACAGAAGCTTTAGAAAATTATAACTCAGTTATTGGAGTTTCAGATGTTTCTTTTGATGTTAAACAAGGTGAAATATTCTGTGTTATGGGGCTTTCTGGAAGTGGAAAGTCTACATTAGTAAGGCATATTAATAGACTTTTAGAGCCAACATCAGGCAAAATTTTAATTAATGGTCAGGATGTAATGGCCTTAGATAGAGAAAACCTTCAAGAATTAAGAAATAAAAAAATAGGTATGGTTTTTCAAAACTTTGCACTTATGCCTCATAGATCTGTTGTTGATAACATTGCAATGCCACTTGAAATAAGAGGTGTTAGTAAAAATGATAGATTAGATGCTGCAAATAAAATTTTAGAAATTGTAGAGCTGCAAGGTTGGGGCAATAAGTTTGCTCACGAACTATCTGGAGGAATGCAACAAAGGGTAGGTCTAGCAAGAGCACTAGCAGCTGATCCTGAATTTCTGTTAATGGACGAACCTTTTAGTGCATTAGATCCACTGATTAGAAGACAGCTTCAAGCTGAATTCATTAAACTTTCTAAACAAATGAAAAAAACCACAGTATTTATTACTCATGATTTAGATGAAGCAGTAAGGGTAGGACACAGAATTGCAATTATGAGAGATGGAAAAGTAATCCAAATAGGTACTCCCGAAGAAATAGTTGTAAGTCCTGCAGATGAATATGTTGCTGACTTTGTAAAAGGAATTTCAAGACTAAAAGTTGTTCAAGCAAAAACAATCATGCAATCCATTGAGAGTTATGAGAGTGCTAATGGAAAATTAAATGAAAACAGCAAAAGTGTTGGAGAAAATGAATTATTAAGCAAGCTCATTGAGTTATCAAAATCTAGCGAAGGACCATTGGTAGTTAAAGATAATAATCAAAATAATGTTGGTGTGTTAACACAATCAGATCTTTTAAAGGCGGTTATAGAGGGTGGAGATGGAGAATAAACAAATACATAATCCAACTAGATCAGAATTAATTACAGATTTTGTAAAATCTAATCCTGAATATTATATTAAAGAGTTTCAAAAAATTGGAAGCAAACCATCTTTTTCATTTTCATTTAATTTGTATGCTGGAATTCTAGGACCTATTTGGTTTGGAATGAGAAATATTTGGAATTGGGCTTTAGCCTTTCTAATTATTGAAACCTTTTCTGTTGTTCAAATTATTAGAGGTTTATTTGGTAATATCACTAAAGAAGCTGTAGAAAAAATTAAACAAGTCGAATCAACAATAGCTTTTAGAAACAAACAGTTAGAAGCTGCTATTACAAATAATCCAGACAAAGTTGAAGTTTATAAAAGAAATATCAAATCACTAGAAGATGCAATGCAAGGCTACATAGATGAAGTGGCAAGAATAGAAGCATCAGCTATTTGGATTACAATATTTGGTATTGGATTGTTAATAGCAATCAAAATTGTTCAAGGAATTTTAGCTAACTCGATATTAGAAAAAAGATATTCAGAGTGGTTGTCAGATAAAACAATAAGACCTGGAATGCAGGTTAAGAACTTTGTATCGAGCACAATGTTTGCTGCAGTTATTATGTTTTTTTCTGTTGTGCATTATAGTTTTCCAGGTGTTATTACGTTAATGGATGATTTCCCAACTCATCCAGATATCAGGTTAACATCAATAAAATGGGTAGAAACGATCTTCGATTATGCGGTATTAAAAGGAGATGCTTTGTTTACTGCAATTACTATTGGAATCAGATCTGTATTAGATTTCTTAGAGTTGCTATTTGTAAAAACTCCTTGGATAGTAATTATCACAACTATTGTAACCTTAACAGGATTAGCAGCAGGACCTAGAGCTGCAATATATTCAGCAGGATTTTTATGTTACATGGGATTTTTAGGTTTCTGGGTTAAAGCTATGACAACACTAGCTCTTTTAGGAACAGCAGCTGTATTAAGTATTGTAATTGGTATTCCACTTGGAATTTTTTGTGCAAGGCGTCAAAGATTTTATTCAATGATCAGACCAATTATGGATTTTATGCAAACAATGCCTGCTTTCGTATTCATGATTCCTGTAATAGCATTTTTTGGAACTGGAAAAGTCGCAGCAGTTATTATTACAATGATATTTGGTGGAACACCTGTAGTTAGACTAACAGTTCTTGGCTTAAGAGGAGTACCTGAAACAATTAGAGAAGCTGCAATCGCTTATGGTGCATCTAAATGGTATTTGCTTAGAAAAGTAGATTTACCATTAGCAACTCCATCTATATTAGCAGGTGTTAATCAAACAGTAATGTTAAGTTTAGCAATGGTAGTTGTTGCATCATTAATCGGTGCCAAAGGTTTAGGTCAAGATGTATTAGAAGCACTTCAGTATGCCAATGTAGGACAAGGTATTTTAGCAGGCGTTGCTATATTATTTGTAGCTCTTATTCTTGATAGAGTTGTTCAGGGTAGAAAAAGAGTTTAAGAAAAATCAATGGAATATGTATTATTAGGTTTTTTAACCAGCTTAAGTTTAATTTTAGCAATTGGTGCTCAAAACATATTTGTAATTGAACAGGGTTTAAAAAAACAGCATGTATTTTTAGTTTGTTTAGTTTGCTCTGTTTCAGATTTGATATTAATTTTTGTTGGAATTTTTTTATTTCATTTTTTTAACCAATTTTTTAATCCATTAGTAGAATTTATTTTCAATTTTGTTTTGGTGGTTTTTTTAATTCATTTTATATATTCAAAAATAAAAACTCATTATAAAGAAGTTAGTTTTCAAAGTAATGTTAGTGCAATATCAAAGATAAATATTTTCTTAAAAACTTTAGGGTTCACATATTTAAATCCACATGTTTACTCTGATACAGTTTTTATTCTTGGAAATTTCTCTAAGAATTACTTATTAAATCAAAAATTAGCATTTGGGATAGGAGCGTCTTTTGCTTCATTTTTGTTTTTCTTTACTTTAGGATATTTATCAAATTATCTATCTAAGTATGCCAATGACAAAAAAATCTGGCAGGTAATAAATATTTTCATCATAGCTTTTATGAGTTTTTTAGTTTTGTTTATTTTAAAGGAAATGATAATTAAGTTTTTATGAGTGATATTTTTGTAGATGATAAGGGAGAAGGCTTTCCATTTGTTTTAGTCCATGGATATCTGGGTTCTTCAGAAATGTGGTGCTTTCAAAAAGATTATTTTTCAAAAAATTTTAGAGTTATAGCTCCAGCTCTACCTGGTTTTGGTGAAAGTCATAATGCTCGATCATTAAATTCTATTAATGCTATGGCAAAAAAAATAATTGAAATACTAGATGAAAAAAAAATCGAAAAATTTAATTTAATTGGACATTCAATGGGTGGAATGATTGTTCAAGAAATAACAAAGTTAATTGGTAATAGAGTTAATAAATTAATCTGTTTTGCAACAGGATCTATTGGAGATATCCCCGGTAGATTTGAAACTATGGACGAAACAAGAGAGAAACTTAAGAAAGAGGGTACTGAAGTATCATTTTCAAGAGTTCCACCTAAATGGTTTGTAAAAGGAGATAAAGATAAAAATTATTTTTTATGCGCTAATGCAGTTAAAAATGTTTCATTAGAAACTGCTGATAAAGCTTTACTTGCAATGAAAAATTGGAGAGGTATTGATAATTTAAAAAATATTAAAAATGACACTCTAATAATATGGGGTGATAAAGATATCTCTTATAATTTTGATCAGGTAGACACATTAAATAAAAATATTAAGAGTAGTCGACTAGAAATATTTGAAAATTGCAGCCACAATGTTCACTTAGAAGAACCAGATAAATTTAATAATCTTGTAAATAATTTTATCTCAGAATAATATTTTTTTAAGCTTACTTAACTTTTATACTTTAGCTTTGAGATTTGTCTGACTACTAATCTTTTAATTTTTCCCACTCTGACATACCGCCAGTAATATTTTTAACATTCTTAATTCCCATTTCTTTCATTGTTTTTGTAGCAAGAGTTCCTTGTCCACCTAGACCACAAAATACAACATATTCTTTGTCAGGATTTTTTTTAAAAGTATCGTTTTCGATAGGACTTCCTTCAGCTAAATAAAATTCTAGCAAACCTCTATCTAAATGCATTGCATTTCCAATAGTCCCTTTAGAAAAACTTTCTTTGTCTCTAACATCAATAAATTGAACGTTAGGATCGTTTAATTTTTTTTTTGCTTCTTCAGCAGTTATGTTTTCTATTTCATTGCTGACGCTCATTACTTCTTCAAATTTTTTCATTTTAACTCCTGTTAAGTATTTTTAATAACCGTATTTTTTAAGCCTAACGTCACCAGTTCTTGCATGAGCTTCCATACCTTCGTATCTAGATATTCTGGCAGCTGCTGCACCAACTAGTTCTGTAGATTCTTTTGTCATTCTTTGAAAACTTAAAGTTTTAATGAATTTACCAACAAAAAGACCTCCAGTGTATCTGCCAGCACCTTTAGTTGGCAAAATATGATTTGTTCCAGAACATTTATCTCCATAAGCAACTGTTGTTTCTTCTCCAACAAATAAAGAACCATAATTTGTAAGTCTTTTATGAAACCATTCTAGATTTTCAGTTTGAACTTCTAAATGCTCAGGAGCATATTCATCACTAATTTTAACCATCTCCTCATCAGTATCACAAAGAATTACTTCTCCATAATCTCTCCATGCTGCATCAGCATTTTGCCTTGGAACCTCTGGAAGTTCTGCAATTAATTCAGGAACTCTTTTCATTACTTTTTCTGCAAGGTCTTTGCTTGTTGTGTATAACCAACATGGTGAGTTATACCCATGTTCTGCTTGACCCACTAAGTCAACTGCAACTATTTCAGGATCTGCCTTAGCATCAGCAATAATTCCAATTTCAGTAGGGCCTGCAAATAAATCAATCCCCACTTTTCCAAATAATATTCTTTTTGCTTCAGCTACAAATTGGTTACCAGGTCCTACAATTATATCTGCTGGAGGATTATTAAATAATCCATTTGTCATTGCAGCAATAGCTGGAACTCCACCTAAATTTAAAATTACATCTGCTCCACATAAATCAGCCGTATAAACAATCGTTGGATGAGCTCCAACACCTTCTTTTGGTGGGCTACATGCAATAATATTTTTAACACCAGCAACTTTAGCGGTAGTTACACTCATTACGGCAGATGCAATGTGAGCATATCTTCCTCCTGGTATATAGCAACCAGCAGTGTTAACAGGAATTAACTTTTGACCGGCAAACAAACCATCAGATAATTCTACCTCAAAATCTTGACCATAATTTTTAAGCTGAGCTTCAGCAAATTTTCTAACTCTATCATAAGAAAATTGAATATCGTCTTTTGTTTTTTGATCTAGAGTTTTCTTAATCTCTTCAATTCTCTCCTTGGAAACAATTATTTCACCATCGTATTTGTCAAATTTTTTTGTTAAATCAATGCATCCTTGTTCTTTTGTATTTTCTAAATCATTTAATAGATCCTGAACAATTCCAGTTGTTTTAGTATCATCTGTTGAAGATGTTTTTGGTGATTTTTTTAGATATTGTATAGTCATTGAATGTTTCCTTTTTTTTGAGAGTAGTTGTTTAAAGTATAAAAGATATTAATTCAATTGATTAATAATTTTAAATTAGTCTAAAGCTACTACTGCCGCAGCTATTGATGCTAATCTTGCTTGTGCTTCATCTGATCTACTAGTTATTACAACTGGGACTTTTCCTCCTACCACAACTCCTGCAGCACAGGCTCCCATAAAATAAATCATCATTTTAACTAGAGCATTTCCAGTTTCAACACTTGGAACTAATAATACATCAGCTTCTCCAGCAACTAAATTTTTAATACCTTTAATTCCAGCAGATTTTTTAGAAATACTATTATCAAATGCTAAAGGTCCAAATACATCCGCGTTCAAATTTTCTTCTTTAGCAAGTTTTGTTATTTCAGCAGCTTCAATTGAACTTGGTACACTCTCTAAAACTTCTTCTGTTGCAGACAATACGGAAACTTTTGGTCTTTCAATTCCAATACGATTTGAAAAATTTATTACATTTTTCAAAATATGCATTTTAGTTTTAACATTTGGCAATACATTTAAAGCACCATCAGTTATTATTAATGGCTTGTCATCTTTTCCAATAGTCATATGCCAGATATGACTTAATCTAGTTTTGCCTAATAAATTATACTCTCTCTTTAAAACTTCTTTCATTAGAACATCAGTATGAATATGTCCTTTAACAATTATTTTAACTTTACCTTCACTTGCAAGTTTAGCTGCAATTTTTGCTGTATTGTTTTCAACTGGCTCATGGATAAGTTCATATTTTGAAATATCCCAACCAAGATCCTCAGCACATTTTTGTATTTCAACTTCATGACCAATAAAAACTGGTTCAATTAAATTTTCATTTACAGCATCTTGAACAGACAACATAGGTAAAGGTTTACCAGCATTTACAACTGCAACTCTTATTCCTTTTTTACTATGAGCTATATCTAATAGTTTATTTGGACAGACAATTTCTTTGTTTGAGAGCATTTTTTACAAATATAGTATTATTAAAATATGTATATAGAAATAATATACGAAAAAGTTATAATTTATCTGAGATTTAAAACATGGAAATAGTTACTAAAATAGCACCATTAGCTTTAGCATTGATAATGCTTGGCCTAGGACTTGGTTTATCTGTAAAAGATTTTACTAGAGTAATTAGAAATCCAAAAGATTTTTTAATTGGAATAACTTGCCAATTAATTCTTTTACCAATTGTTGCATACATATTGGTTTTAATTTTAAGATTACCGATCGAAATAGCTTTAGGTTTAATGATTATAGCTGCAGCACCAGGAGGTGTTACATCAAATGTTCTTACTAAGTTTGCAGATGGAGATGTAGCTTTATCAATTTCTTTAACAGCTGTTGGAAGTTTAATTAGTATTATTTCAGTTCCATTTATAGTTTTTACTTCAGCTGGAATGCTAGGGGTTACTGAAATGTCTACAGAGATTACCATGACAGGGATTGCACTTAAAATGGCTTTAGTTGTAACTGTTCCGGTAATTATAGGAATGGTTATAAGAGGATTTGCAGAGAATTTTATTTCTTCAAATATTAATATCGTGAATAGAACGACTAGTTTATTATTTGTTATTGTATTTGCAGCAATTTGGATTGAAGAAAGAGAAAATATTTTTAATTATTTAGCTCAAGCTGGAATAGCGGTTTTAGTTTTAAATATAGTGATGATGATTTTAGCTTTTTATATAGCTAAAGCTTTTGCAACTGGAGTTGCTCAGAGAAAATGTATTTCTTTAGAGTGTGGTCTTCAAAATGGAACTTTAGCAGTATTCGTTGCAACTCAAATTTTTAATGATGTTGCTTACATGATACCAACAGCTGCTTATGCTTTAGTCATGTATATTACAGGATTTATTTTTATTTATATCTTAAGAAGATCTAGTTAATTGTAGTTTTATTTAAAATTTTATAAATTAGTTCTGAAATCTCTTTTACTGTTCTTTCTTGCATTTTCTGAGTATTTGAAAAAACTTTTTTTTCAATGCTAACTGAAATTAATTTTTTTTGATCTATTTTAGCATAACCTTTTTTGATTAAAAAATTTACTTTTCGAACAACTGTTGGTCTCGGAATACCTGTTATGTCTGATATAGACATAGAATTTAATCCAACTTTGTCTGCATAAGATATTCTCTTTCTCCACTTTTCAATATCTATATCGTGTAAAACTAAATCTTTATTTGATGATGCATTAGATATTAAAAGTAAGGCTATACATAATGTTTCTAAATCACCTAATTCCTTCCTCCATCGGAAATAGTAAGAAAAAATAAATTTATAAAATTCGTACCAACAAAAAGAAAAATGTTTCTTAATACCATCTGATATTTCTGTTGAGGAAAGAGAGTTTGTAATTTGATTTTCTTGTTTTAAAATTTTTGAAGAAATAGATATTAAATACGATAAATTTTTTAATGCAGATATTGGCTGCACTGTTTCATAATTAGATCTATCAATAAAAATTTTTTTTCTTGATCGTTTAATTACGCCTATTTTTTCTAGATAAATAATCTTTCTTCTTACACTTTCTTTAGGGATTTGAAGACCTCTAGAAATTTCAATAATTTTAATTTCTTCGATTTCTAAAGTTTTATCTTTATAAAAGGTGTTGTAATCGACCTGAATTCCATTTTTTTTATAGAATTTAAAATCATTATTAACCAAATAGATTAAGACCATGTACATTTCTATGTCTTTGAAATTGGAATAAGCATTAATTATCCATTCAGATACAAATTTATAAAAAGCTGGAACGAAATTATTAAATTTTTTGTTGATTACTGAAGTAACCATTTTTTCATCCAGTGCGTCAGATATGCTCGGTAATGTACTCATGATTTAAAAAAAAAACCCAATATGGACAATACTAAAAGAAGTGTCAACCCATTTTGGACATTCCTAGTATGTAATAATGTAACTAGTAATGATTATATAAAATTGTAATTAAAAATTTATGAGTACAGAGAGCTTAAATAGAACATCCGTTGAAATTGAGAACCCCTCTCAAAGTCTTGAAGCTCAACAAAGAGTGAATGTGGATGTTCTAAAGCAAAGACTTCTTGAAGAGAAAAAAAAGGAAAAAGTTAAAAGAACAATCATTGTTTCTTCTGTTGTTGCTTGTTTAGGAGTTTTAACTTTTTTAACTTATTAAAGTTTCTAAATCTTTTTTAATAATATCTGGAATATTGATTTCTTTTTTAAGATTTTGTTTGTAACGATTAAATTTGTTTTGTCCTGGATACATTATTTCTTTAACACCTTTAATCTTAGGAAGTTTTTTAATTGTTTTAATATTGTCTTTAATTCTTTGATTATAATTTTTTTGAAATAAGTTTGCTTTAAACGTTATAAATAAATGTCCAATATTTTGTGGTCCTGAAAAATCATCAAAAGGATCTTTAACTCTACCTGCATGATTTCCTCCAGTTAGTACACCACTTAAAATATCAACCATCCAAGCAAGTCCTGAACCTCTAAAACCAGCAATAGGTAATTGAACTCCCGCTAATGCTTTTTTAGCATCAGTGGTTGGTTTTCCAAATTTATCTAATGCAACACCCGCAGGAATTGTTTGATTGTTTCTTGCGGCAACTCGAATTTTACCTCTGTTAATCATTGAGATTGAAGTATCTAAAATAAAAGGAATTTTAGAACCAGTAGGGGTTCCAAAACATATTGGATTAGTTCCAAATAAAGTTTTTAATGCACCATGAGGAGCAACTGCTGGAGGAGCATTAGTATAAATCATAGCAATTAAATTTTTTTTAACCGCTTGTTCTGCGTAATAACCTGATAAACCATAGTGACCACTATTTTTAACTGCAACCATTCCTATTCCAGTTTTTTGTGCATGTTTAATTGCAGTTTTTATTCCAAGATCAGCAGCTACAAATCCAATACTATTGTTAGCATCAATATGAGAAATAGAAGATGAAATTTTTTTAATTTTTATTTTTGGTTTTGGATTAATTACTTTTTTAGAAATTCTATCACAATACATTTTAAGTCTTGATAAACCATGACCGTAAGCTCCAACTAACTCTGCATTGATTAAAGCATTAGCAGAAATTAAAGCATGATCTTTACTTAAACCAAACTTTTGAAAAATTTTAATTACTTGATTTTTTAATAAAGGAGTTTTCACTTATTTGAATATTTTTAAATCTTCGTTAAAAAAATTTTTAATATCATTAATTAATAAATTTGGAACCTCTAAAGCTGCAAAATGACCACCTTTGGGAAATTTTTTCCATCTTTTAATATTAAAAATTCTGTTTACGTAGGATTTTGGAGGCCATTCTAGCATTTCTTTTGGAAATTCTGCTATTGCTGTTGGGACATTTATTTTTTTAAAGTTTTTTGGAAAAGACCTGCCGCCTTCTTTTCTTCTTCCAAAATAAATCCAAGCAGCAGTATTAAAACTATTTGTAATAATATAGATCATTATGTTTGATATTAATTCATCATTTGAAAATGTTTTTTCTATCTTGCCTTTGTTTAGGTGGGACCAACCATGAAACTTTTCTAAAATCCATGCTGCTGTTCCGACTGGACTATCTATCATTGCATAAGACAAACTTTGGGGTTTAGTTGCTTGTTGAGTCCTGTAGCCTTCCTGCATTATTTGATCAAAATTGAATTTTTTTTCCCATTTTTTCTCTTTATTATTTCTTGGTCCTTTTGGATGTCTGATTGGTAAACAATTAATATGAATTCCCTTACAATTTTTTGCACTATCAAGACCAATCCATGCAGCAATAGTGGCCCCCCAATCTCCACCTTGTACAATATAATTTTTATGACGTAAATTTTTGACCATAAATTTATTTAAAATTTTTCCAATCCTTCTTGGACCTAAAGCTTTTTTAATTGGAGTTGAAAAACCAAATCCTGGTAAAGAGGGCACAATGACATCAAAACCATCTTCAATTTTTCCACCAAATTTTTCAGGATGAGCAAGCTTTGGAATGATATCAAAAAACTCAATTACACTGCCAGGCCAACCGTGCAAAAGTAACAATGGTCTAGATTTAGGATTTTTACTTTTTTCAATAATAAAATGCAGATTTATACCATCCACATTGGTTTTGTAGTTTTTAAAAGAATTAATTTTGTTTTCAAATTTCTTCCAATTATATTTTGAAACCCAATATTGAGAGATTTTTTTTAAATAGTTATAATTAGTTCCATACTCCCATCCATTTACATTTTGCATCATGTTCCATGGATAGGCTCTTACTTTTTTGTAAATATTATTAAGTGTGCTTTTAGGCACACTTATTTTGTATGGTTTGATCATCAATTAGCTATGACTTATCCAGATTGTTTTCGTTTGAAGAAATGAATTCAAAGCTTCAGTACCTTGATCTCTACTTAAGGAGCCCGATTGCTTATATCCACCAAAAGGTGTTTTGATATCTCCCTCAGAAAAAGTATTCACTGACACAGTTCCACAGGGCAAGCTCTTAGCTAAATGAAATGCTCTGTTTATGTCTTGAGTAAACACACTTGCATGCAACCCATATTTAGAATTACTGGCAATTTTCAAAGCTTCTTCATCATTTTTTACAGTTAATACTCCAAGCACTGGTCCAAAAATTTCTTCCTGAGCGATAGTCATATTTTCCTTTAATCCATCAAATAAAGTTGGTTTTGCATAAAAACCTTTTTGATTTTTGCTTGAAACACCTCCGGATAAAAGTTTTGCCCCTTCATCAATACCTGTTTGAATGTATCCATCAACAGTTTGTAGATGACCTTTCGAAATCATAGATCCCATATTCGATTTAAGATCTAATGGATCTCCAACTTTTAACTTTTTAACTTTTTTAATAACTTTATGTAAAAATTCATCTTTAACTTTTTTATGAACTATCTGTCTCATATTTGCTGAACAGTTTTGTCCACCATTCCAAAATGCAGAATTCATAGCATTATCTATTAAATCATCAGTAATTTTAGCATCTTCTAATACTATAAATGGACTTTTTCCTCCCATCTCTAATGCAACAGGTTTTAAATTACTTTCACTTGCATATTTTAAAAAGTATCCTCCAACCTCAGTTGAACCTGTAAAAGAAACGGCATCAACATCTTTGTGTCGACCCAAAGCTTCACCAACATCACCATAACCTGGAAGCACATTTAAAACTCCATCCGGTACACCGGCTTCTTTTGCAATTTGAGCAACTCTAATAGCTGTAAGCGGCGTATCCTCCGCTGGTTTAATTATTACTGAACAACCCGCTGCAAGTGCTGGGGCCATTTTCCATACTGCCATCATTAAAGGAAAATTCCAAGGAACAATTCCAGCAACAACACCAATTGGTTCTTTAACAATTAGACTAGTGATAGATGGCTCCGTTGGACCAACTTTTCCAAAAACTTTATCAATTAATTCTCCATACCACTGAAAATGCATTGGAGCATCATTTGCGACTTCATTAATACAATCAGCAATAAGTTTACCTGTGTCTATACATTCTAAAACTGAATTTTCATCACCATGTTTTCTTAGTAATTGAGCAAATTTTAATAAAACTTCTTTCCTGTGTTCTGGAGAACTTTTAGACCAAACTCCACTGTTAAAAGCTTTTCTTGAAACTTTAACTGCTAGATCAACATCTTTATGATTACATTTTGCAACAGCACAAAGTTTTTTACCAGTTGCAGGATTTATTGTTTCAAATTTTTTTCCATCAATAGCATTTACATATTTTCCATTAATAAATGCTCTTCCTTCAAATTTAATTTTACTGGCTATTACTTTGTATTTGTTACCTGAGCTCATAAATTTTTCCTATACATTGTATTTATTTTATTTCTGAAATTTAGTCTAAAATACCTTGAGACTAAAATAAATAGATTAACTTCTAAATTATTAATTCAACTTTTGATTGTAATCCCATTTTGAATAAAATTTTTTTTTTATGTATACTTCGGTTGTAAACTTCACTAGGCTAAAATTAATTTAAATTAATACTTTAACTAACTAAGAGGAGATAAATAAAATGTTTATTAAAACAATAAGCAAGACACTTATTAAAGTGGTTGCAATTATTTTCTTTGCACAAGCTGCTTATGCAGAAATAACTCTTAAGCTTGGAACTACTGGTAGATTGGGTATGCCAATTGGTGACGCAATAGATCAGGCTTTAATACCAGCTATGGAGAAAGCATCTGGGGGTAAAATGAAAATTGAACCTCATTATCAAAGAAGCTTATGCGCAGAACAAAAATGTGGTGAACAAGCTAACCAAGGGCTTATAGCTTTGTGGACTAGTTCTACTGCAAACTATGGTAACTTTGGGCCTGAATTAGCAATTTTCGATTTGCCTTTTATTTTCAAATCATTAGAGGACGCTAAAAGAATATCAGATGAATGGTTAGCTGAAAGACAGTGTAAACTAGCTCTTGAAAATGCTGGTCACATTTGCCTTTCTGTATATTCAAGTGGAGGATTTAGACAGCTTGGAAATGCAACAAAACCTGTTCACGAACCAGATGATATGAAAGGACTTAAATGGAGAACTACTAAAAGTCCAGTTGAGTTCATGCTAGTTAAAAATTGGGGTGCAACACCAACACCTTATGACTGGAGTCAATTATATCAAGGTCTTCAATCAGGTGTAGTTGAAGGTCAATATGTTGCTAGTCCATGGCAGCATGTAGCAAAACTTCATGAAGTTGCAAAATATTTCACTGAGATCGGAGGAATGTGGTCTGGAAATATTTTAGCGATGGATGCTAAACAGTACAATGCATTGTCTGACCAACAAAGAAAATGGTTACATGAGGCAGCTGATGCTTATGGAGAAAAAGTAAACGAGTTGGATAACGCTTGGATTAAAAATGGTGAAGATGCAATTAAAGCATCTGCTAAAGAGTGGTATGTTCCAACAGAAGCAGAAATGACTAAGTGGAGAGCTGGTGCAATCGGTGCTTGGTTAGATGCTAAGGGTACTTTTGAACCAGAAGTAGCTAAAAGAGTACTTCTAGAACAAGGTATGGATGGATTTGTAGCTCAGTTAGAAGCAGCTGGAGCTCTATAATTCATTAATTAAAACTTTGTGAAGACCATTTAGTTCTATTTTAGAATTAGATGGTCTTTACCTAAAAATAATCATAACTTATAAATATCTATGGAAAGTATTATTTTACTTGTAGTACTCCTTTTGCTAATTTTATTAGGAGCTCCAATTGGTTTTATTTTAATACTGATACCATTTGTTTATATTCTATTAACAGATGCTGTTCCTCTTGTTTTAATTCCTAGTCAAATGTTTACCGCTATAGACTCGGTTCCATTGACCGCCATTGCATTCTTTATGTTAACAGGTGAGCTGATGACAAGCGCAACAATTACTGACCGTTTAGTTGCTTTAAGTAGAGCATTAATTGGACGTATAAGAGGAGGGTTGGCTCAAGTAAATGTTCTTGTGAGTATGTTTTTTGCAGGCATGAATGGTTCTGTTGTAGCAGATACAGCAACCGTTGGAGCGTTAGTTTTACCAGCTATGAAGAAAGCTGGCTATCCTGCTGCATTTTCAGCTGCGGTCACAGGTGTAAGTTCGACAATAGGAGGAATTATTCCACCTAGTATCATGATGATCGTTCTTGCTAACGCAACTGAAATTTCAATTGCATCTTTATTTGCAGCTGGGATTGTTCCAGGTATTTTGATTGGTGTTGTTATAATGGTAATCAATCATTACTTTGCAGTTAAATACAATTTCGAGCGTAGTGATCAGCCGTTCTCAGTTCGTCGAGCTGGTAAAGAATTGTATCGTTCTTCATTTGCTCTATTAATACCTTTGGTATTGGTAGGTTCAGTAATGGGAGGTGTCGCATCTGTTGTTGAGGCAGGTGCTATCACTGCTTTAGTTGCATTGTTTACAGGCGTATTTGTATACCGAACTATCAAATGGAAAGATTGCACAGGTGCTTTTCGTAGAGCATTCCGTAATTCAGCAATGGTTTTTATTATCATAGCTGCTTCAGGACCTTTTAGTTGGTTGCTTACTTCTCTTGGAGCAATTGGTGATCTTGAAACTTGGCTTTTAGGTTTAGCAGATTCTCCAATATTATTTATTTTAGCATTAATATTATTTATATTTCTTCTTGGAACTGTGATGGACTCAGCAGTAAACATTATTATTGTTGGTCCAGTACTTGTGAATGTTATGTCTCAAGCAGGTTTTCCAGAGGTGCAAGCTGCAATCGTTGTGATAGTAGGTTTTTTAATTGGTTCAGTGACACCACCAGTTGGCGTTGCGTACTTTACATCTGCAACAATTGCACAAGTTCGTTTAGAAAAAGTAGCTGTTGCTTTAATTCCTTACCTGGTTGGACTATTTTTACTATTATTTTTTATCTTAGTTGTTCCAGAATTAACAATGTTTCTTCCTAATCTATTGAGTAATTAATGATGAAATTTTTGAATAGTATTGATCGTTTTGTTCATAGGGTGCTTGAAGCTATGTGCTCAATATTTTTAGCAGCAATGGTTGGTTTCACTCTTTATAATGTTACGATGAGATATGTTTTTAATAATCCGCCTGTTTGGGGAGATTTACTAACAGTATTAAGTAATATTTGGTTGATGTTTATAGCTCTTTCTTTGACAGCTAGAGACAATGAACATGTGGCTTTAAATTTAATATATGAAAAATTACCTGAGAGAGTTTCCTTATACATTCGTCAGTTCTGGAAAGTTATGATTATGATAATTGGTATCGTCTTAATGATATATGGAATTGAACTTGTAGAAGGTATGAGAGGAAAGTATTGGGAAATGTGGTATTTTGAAATTAGTATGCAGGGTATTGAGTTCAAACCTAATTATATGCCTAAAAAATATGCAGTTGCAATTTTGCCATTAGCTGGATTTTTAACTACTGTTGGTGCTGCAATAAGTTTTATTAAAAAAGTCTAACTTTAAAATTAAAGTTAATTAACCTTTACCTCTCCAAGGTATAGTTTTATCGATTATTTTTCTTAGAGTTACATCGAATAATAAACCAAGAAGACCCATAATAAATATCGTTATCCAAATAACTTCATACTGGAAGTATTTTTTAGCAACGTTTTCAACAAAACCAATACCAGTTGTTCCAGCTAAAAATTCTGCTGCAACCAATGTTCCCCAACACATTCCAACAGCAACTCTTATTCCGGTTAAAATTTCTGGGAGAGAATTTGGGAAAATTACATATCGTAATATTTGTTTTTTTGTAGCTCCTAATGAGTGAGCAGCATGAATTTTTGATAATTGAGTTCCTGATGCTCCAGCTCTTGCTGAAATAATCATAATAGATAAAGAGACCATAAATAATAAAAATATTTTTCCAGAGTTATCAATTCCAAGTACAGAAATAATTAACGGAGCCCAAGCAAGAGGGGGAACAGGTCTATAAAGTTCAATTAATGGATCAAAGAAACCTTTTGCAAATCTGTTTAGACCCATAAATAATCCTAATGGAACACCAATGATAATTCCAAATACTAATCCTAAAAATACCCTCATAAAAGAGTCCCAGATATGTCCGTATGGAACAGGAACTTTGAATAATTTAAAGTCACCAGTAACAACTTTTAAAACATTGCTTTTAAAGTTTTCTTTAACTATTCCATCTTTTGTATGAACCGGATAATCACCAGGCAAAATATCAGCTATCCAATCTGGTAAAACGAAGCCAATCATTTTACTTACATCAACCATTTCAATCCATAAAAGAGGAACATTTTTGTATCCAACACTTGGTTTAGACATCAATACAAACTTATTAAATGTATCAGATGGTTTAGGTAACCATCTACCAGAACCTTGCTCCGAACAAGTAGGTCCACTTGCTACAATTGTTCCAGCAGGAAATAAAAGTATATCGATTAATCTTAATCCAGCTTGTTCTTTATTTTGTAACTCATCAAATTCTATGATTGCTGCTTGCATTTCATTTAATGCATTAGGAGGGTAGATACTTGCAAATTCTATTCTTCTTGCAATTTTAACTATATTTTTTGCATAGTCAGATGCTAACTCTTCATTGTCATCTAAACCTTTTCTGTAAGCTTTAATGTCATCTTTAAGTTGTTTAATTGAGCTTTTGAAAGGTGGATTATGATTTTTTAATTTAAAAAATTTGTCATCAATTTTTTTTAATTCTGCTGCAGCCGCATGAAATTTTAAACCCTTATTAGTTTGAGGGGCGGTTGGTATTTCAATAGTATTTTCAATAGAACCACTTCCAGAGTCTATTGTGGTAATTCCCCATCCACCTTGTTCATCAATAAGTTTTTGCCTTTCAGTTTTTTGAGCATCTGTCTCAAAAGGATAATCTTTCTTTTGGAAGTTTGAGCTTAGAAGTTTTATTTCTTCTGTTATTTCTTGAAGTTTAATTTTGGTATCCATTTCCATTAACTCTTCACTTGTTAACAATGGAATTAATTTAGAAGTTCTATCAATGTAGCTTACAAGAATTGTTTTTTGTTGATCATTTAGATCTGGAGATCCATTTATTTCATTTGCAATTTTTGTAAGATTTTTATTTTCAATTTTAATAATGGATGTACTTTTGAACTCTCTTTCTTCAATAGGGAATTGATATTTTAAACCTAATAAGGACTCATTAATTTTAGCAACCTGACATAGTTCATTTGCTGATTTTGGATAAAAGCCTTTTGCAATATCCCATGAATAATAAAGCCATAGCATTAGGATTGCACTACTACCAACAATTACCCAGTGCGTTCCACCTTTAGCTCTTTCTGGATTTCCAAAAACAGCATCTACTTTTTCAGTTCTGATTAATCTTCTTCCATAAAGAATACATCCAATAACTGAAACGATAATTAGTATTGTTACAAATTGGGTTAACATTAATTATCTTTCCCCATTATCTCTTCTTCCATATTCCAGATCATGGATAAAATTTCTTCTCTAGTAGATGAAAATTCTTTATTTTTTTTAATTTCTCTTAAATCTTGAGTAAGACCCATTTCAGCAAATGGAAGATTGTACTCTTTATGTATTCTTCCTGGCCTTGGTGCCATTACATATAATCTTTCACCAAGCAAAAGAGCTTCTTCAACAGAGTGAGTAATTAAAATAATTGTTTTTCCAGTTTCTTTCCAAATTTTTAAAACTAAAGACTGCATCTTTTCTCTTGTTAATGCATCTAAGGCACCTAATGGCTCATCCATTAAAATTAAATCAGGATCATTGATCAAACATCTTGCAAGAGCAACTCTTTGCTGCATACCACCTGACAATTGATAAGTAGGAGTGTTACCAAATCCTTTTAACCCAACTATATCTAACCATTCTTCAACTTTTTTTGCTGTTACCTCTGGATCCTCACTTTTCATACGAAGACCAAAGTTTACGTTTTCAGCGACTGTTAACCATTCAAATAAAGCACCTTGTTGAAACACCATTCCTCGTTCAACACCAGGTCCATCTATTTCGTTGTTGTTTAAAGTAATTTTTCCTGAAGTAGGTCTTAAAAATCCTGCAGTAATATTTAATAAAGTTGTTTTTCCACAACCAGATGGGCCAAGAACAGTAAGTAACTCACCTTTTTTTAGAGTAAAACTAACATCTTTTAATGCATGAACTGTTTCTCCTTTTGGAGTTTTAAAAATCATATTTAAATTTTGAGAAACAAGATCACTCATAGCGCCCTTATATTAGAAATTTTTTAAAAAAAATAGGCACTAATTTTTAAATCAGTGCCTATTTAAAAAGTTTTAAACCTTTAAAATTATAAAGGTAAGAAACTTGTGTCTACGTTACCAGATGGAGTTCCCATTCCTTTTAAGAAACCATCTAAGTTTCCGCTCTCCATAGAAGCTTTAGTTTCTTCTGGAGTTAAGAATTTAAATCCACTTAAAGTTTCTTTCATATCAGCAACTTTCATTTCAGAAGCTTTTGCCATAGAATTCATATCAGATTTACCTGATCTGTATCTGTCGTTTGCTTCGTGAGTTACTTCGATGAAAGTTCTTAACATTCCTGGATTTTCTTTCATGAATTTATCTGTAACAGATGTGATATCTATACCTAAGATACCAGCAGCTCTTGCTTCATCTACAGTTAATAATCTTGAACCAACTGCAGTTGCTGCTTTAATAGAGTTACCACCAAATAAACATGCCATTACAACATCACCGCTTACTAATGCAGCAGCACCTTCTTCAGGGTCCATTTGAATGATATCCATTTTACCTCTGTCAGCACCAACAACTTTCATACTTTCATCAAAAACGTATTCAGCCATTGTTCCTAGTGGAACAGCAACTTTTTTACCTTCTAATTCAGTAGCGTTAGCTTTTGTAATTCCAGATGCATTTGATGTTACACAAGTAGTTCCACCCATTCCGTATTCCATTGCGATATCAACTAATTTGATTGGCGCATTAGATTTTACAGCGTTGATGAAAGGTACTAAACCTTGTGAGTAAGAAATATCAATATCTCCTGCTAACATTGCATCAGTCATAGCTCCACCGTTAGTGAAGTTTGTCCACTTAACTGGTACACCAAGAGCTTTTGCAAAATTTTTCTTCTGCATGTCCTCTAGATTTGGACTTGGCCATTCTAGAAAGTATGCAACTCTAACTTCAGTAGCGGCAGAATTTGCAACTGAAATTGAAAGGTTAAGAGCAAAAATAGATCCTAGAATAAAACTTAGTATTTTTTTCATTTATTCCCCTATGTTAATTTAATTAAATTATCCTTATTTAAATTCAATTTTGGGTGGTTGTAAAACAAAAAGATACGTTCAATTAAAAGTTGTATACATATGACGCATCATTTTGGGTGGTCAAAATATTTCTAGCAAACTAATTGATTTAGTCTAATAGTTGGAAATATTAATAACAGTTATTAAAGAGAGAAAAAAATTTATGAGCTCAGAGACAAGAACTTCAGTTCCAAATTCATTAAATGAACATTGGATGCCTTTTACATCGAATAAAGACTTTAAAGCAAACCCAAGATTAATTACTGAAGCAAAAGGAGTTTATTTAAAAACTCACCATGGAAAAACACAAATTGATGCGAGCTCAGGATTGTTTTGTAATCCGTTAGGACATGGAAGAAGAGAAATTACAGAAGCAGTTACCAAACAATTAGAGACATTAGACTACGCACAACCATTTCAACAAGGTTTTGGTGGCTCATTTGAATTAGCAACAAAGATTTCAAAACATACTCCAGGTGATTTAAACAAAATGTTTTTTACTATTTGTGGTTCAACTGCTGTTGAGACTGCAATTAAAATTGCAATTGCTTATCACAGAGCAAAAGGAAACGCTCATAGATTTAGATTTGTAGGACGTGAAAGAGGTTATCACGGGATGAATATTGGATGTGTTTCAGTTGGTGGAATGATCAATAATGTTAAAACATTTGCAAGTATCTTGATGCCAGGTGTTCAACACATGAGACATACACATTTACCGGAACATAAATTTGTTAGTGGTCAACCAGAAACAGGAGGAGATCTTGCAGATGATTTAGAGAGAATTGCAAGTAACTTTGGACCAGAAAATATTGCAGCTTGTATCGTAGAACCAATCGCTGGATCTACTGGAACTTTAGTTCCACCAAAAGGATATTTACAAAGATTAAGAGAAATTTGTGACAAGCATGGAATTCTTTTAATATTTGATGAAGTAATCACAGGTTGGGGAAGAACAGGTTCTTCTTTTGCAAGTCATGAATTTGGAGTTACTCCAGATCTAATGACTATGGCTAAAGCAACAACTAATGGTGTTGTTCCAATGGGTGTGGTTGCATGTAAAGATGAAATTTATGATGCGGTAATGGATGCCTCTCCAATGGGATCTGTTGAATTATTTCATGGTTACACTTATTCAGGAATTCCAGTTGCAGTAGCAGCAGGTTTAGCTGTTCAAGATATTTTTGAAAAAGAAGATATCTTTAATAGAGCAAAAAATTTAGCACCTTATTTCCAAAAAGGATTATTTTCTCTTCAAGACTTAGAGTCTGTTGAGAACATAAGAGGTTATGGAATGATGGGAGGTATTGATATGAAAATGAATACTAAACCAGGTAAAGCAGGTTATGAATGTTTTAAAGCTTGTTATGAAGCAGGAGTTAACTTCAAAGCAACTGGTGACTGTTTAATTATCGCTCCTCAATTTATATGTGAAGAAAAACATATAGATGAGATCATTGATAAACTTAGAACAGGTATTACGAACTATCAAAAAAACCAAAAGAACTAATTAGTTTTTTAAAGACATGGAGAGTGCTTATGAAGATAGGCGTACCTAAGGAGATAAAACCTCAAGAAAATAGAATAGGGCTAACACCAGATAGTGTTAAAACTTTAGTTTCTGAAGGTCACGAAGTTATTGTTGAAAACAATGGTGGTTTTGAAGCTGGATTTGAAAATGATCAATATACAAATGCAGGTGCAAAAATAGCTAGCACTGCAGCAGATATTTTTAATGATGCAGATATAATTGTTAAAGTTAAAGAGCCTCAAAAAGTTGAGGTTGATATGATTAGAGAAAATCAAATTGTATACACATATCTTCACTTAGCAGCAGCGAGAGAATTGACTGAAGGGTTAATTAAATCAAAAAGTGTTAATATAGCTTACGAAACAGTAACAGATGATAACGGAAGATTGCCATTATTAGCTCCAATGAGTGCAGTTGCTGGCAGAATGTCGGTGCAAGCAGGAGCACATTGTTTGGAGAAAAATCAAAACGGAAGAGGCCTTTTGTTAGGTGGTGCTCCAGGTGTAACTGGTGGAACTGTAGTTATTTTAGGTGGTGGTGTTGTAGGTGAAAACGCTGCAGTAATTGCAACAGGCATGCAAGCTAAAGTTCATATAGTTGATAAATCAGAAGCTAGATTAAAACAATTAGTAGAGATGTTTGGTGATAAAATTATTCCAGAGCAAAGTGATAAAATTGATCTTCCAAAATTAGTTTCTGAAGCAGACTTATTAGTTGGAGGAGTTTTAATTCCAGGTGCAGAAGCCCCAAAATTAGTTACTAAAGATATGATTAAAAGTATGAAAAGAGGTTCCGTTATAGTTGATGTTGCAATTGATCAAGGTGGATGTGTTGAAACAAGTAAACCAACTACTCACGGTGAACCAACTTATATCGTTGATGATGTTGTTCATTATTGTGTGGCTAATATGCCGGGTGGAGTTCCTAGAACTTCTACTTTAGCATTAAATAATGCAACGTTACCTTATCTGGTTAAACTTGCTAACAATGGTTATCAAAAAGCATTAAGTGAAGATAAAAACTTTTTAGCTGGATTAAATGTTCATAAAGGAATGGTTACTTATAAGGCAGTTGCAGATGTATTTGGTCACAACTTTGTAGATCCAGGAGAAGCTGTCAAACATTAGTAATGGAAAAAAAGTATCCTTCTAGCACAAAGGTAGTTGTTGTTGGAGGTGGGGTTATAGGTTGTTCTGTTGCTTATCACTTAACAAAATTCGGTTGGAAAGATGTTGTTCTTTTAGAAAGAGATCAATTAACATCTGGAACAACTTGGCATGCAGCAGGATTAGTTAGTCAGTTAGGACCTACAGCAGCCGTTACAAAAATCAGAAAATATACTTTAGATCTTTATAAAAAATTAGAAAAGAAAGTTGATCACTCAGCTGGTTTAAGAATTAATGGAGCCTTATCTATTGCTCAAACAGATGCTAGATGGCAAGAGCTTCAAAGACAGGCAACTACAGCTCAATTGTATGATGTTGATATTAAGATTTTAGACAAAGATCAAATTAAGAAAAATTATCCAATAATGTACACAGAAGATTTAAAAGGTGGAGTATTAATGCCAGGTGACGGTGCTGCTGATCCAAGTGGTGTTACACACATGTTGGCGAAAGGTGCAAGATTAGGAGGAGCAAAAATATTTGAGCAATCACCTGTTGAAACAATATTAACTAGAAATGGTAGAGTTAGTGGTGTTAGAGTTAATGGGCAAGATATTGAATGTGAATATGTAGTTCTTGCAACAGGTATGTGGTCGAGACAAATTGGAGAAAAAATAGGAGTTAGTATTCCTTTGTATCCTGCAGAACATTTTTATGTAATTACAGAACCAATTGAAAATCTTTCACCAACATTACCTGTTATAAGAGATTTTGACAGCAGCACATATATTAAAGAAGATGCTGGAAAACTTTTAATTGGAATATTTGAGGGTAAATCAATTCCAGCATTTAAAGATACTAATAAAGTTCCAGAAGATTTTTCATTTGGTGAATTTCCAGAAAATTTTGATCATTTTGAACCTTATTTAGAAAAATCTATGAAACGGTTTCCAGTTTTA
This sequence comes from Candidatus Pelagibacter sp. HIMB1715, assembly GCF_052047595.1. Lineage (NCBI taxonomy): Bacteria > Pseudomonadati > Pseudomonadota > Alphaproteobacteria > Candidatus Pelagibacterales > Candidatus Pelagibacteraceae > Candidatus Pelagibacter > Candidatus Pelagibacter sp. HIMB1715. Next base: position 54,116 of record NZ_JBNAJY010000004.1, read on the forward strand.
GAACAAGCTGGAATTAGAAAGTTTTTTTCAGGACCAGAATCTTTTACACCTGATACCAATTCTTTATTAGGCGAAGTTCCTGAAGTTAAAAATTTATTTGTTAGTTGTGGTTTGAATAGCATTGGCATTGGTAGTGGAGGTGGAGTTGGAAAAGTAACTGCTGAATGGTTAATGACTGGCCATATTAACGAAGATATTTTTAATTATGATATTAAGAGATTTCAAAAGTTTCATTCAGAATTAGGTTTTATTAAAGATCGTATTACTGAGTCACTCGGGGATTTGTATGGAATGCATTGGCCTTACAAACAACATAAAACATCAAGAAATGTAAAAAAATTACCATACCACAATGAATTAAAAAGTTTTGGTGCATGCTTTGGAGTTTCAGCTGGATACGAAAGACCAATGTGGTTTGCTCTTGATGGAGAAAAAGCTGAGTATGAATACAGTTATAACTTTCAAAATTGGTACCCATCAGTTGAATACGAAACCAACAACACACTTACAAATGTTGGATTATATGATTTATCTCCATTTTCTAAATTCGAAATTAAATCTGAAAAAGCTCATGAAAATCTTCAGAGAATTTGTACATCAAATATAAAGCAAGAACCTGGAAAATGTACTTATACACATATGCTTAATAAAGATTGAGGAATTGAAACAGATCTTACAGTAGTTTGTATTGATCAAAATCATTTTAGAATAATTAGTTCTGCAGCAACAAGAGAAAGAGATAAATTTCATATTAAAAAGCATTTGTCGGATGATGTTGAGTTAACTGACGTTACTGATGATTATTGTGTGTTAGGAATATTTGGGCCAAAGAGTAGACTGTTAATGCAAGATTTAAGTTCAGATGATTTTAGCAATGAAAATTTCAAGTTTGCGAATTCAAAATATATAGAAATTGATGGAACTAAAATATGGTCTCAAAGATTATCTTACGTTGGAGAGTTAGGTTATGAGCTTTATGTTAAAAATTCTGAGTCTAAAAATATATATGAGAAATTAATAGAAAAAGGTAAAAAATACAATTTATCTAATTGTGGAATGCATGCGTTAGATACTATGAGAATGGAAAGTGGTTTTTTACATTGGGGCCATGATATTTCACCGGAAGAAAACCAATACCAGGCAGGTCTTAACTTTACTATTAGCTACAAGAAAGACTTTAATTTTATTGGTAGAGAAGCTTTGGAAAAAATAAAAGATAAAAAAATTGATAAGAAATTTGCTATGTTTGTTCTTAAAAATAATGAACCTGGAAAACCTCTTCTACTTCATGATGAACCAATTTATAAAGATAATGTAATAGTTGGAAGAACTACATCAGGTAATTATTCTTTTAACTTTAAAAAAAATTTAGCATTTGGTTATATAAATAACGATTATTCAGATAATGAACTTTTAAATGGCAATATTTCAATAGAAATTGAAAAAGTTAAATATCCAGCAGAAATTATCTTTAAACCATTAAAACAAACTAATTTTAAAAATAATTAGTTTTGGTTTAGATTAAAAGTTTATTGAAAAATTATTGATTTATAATAAAAGTATGTTTTTTTATGGCGGGGTAGCTCAGTTGGTTAGAGCGCGGGACTCATAAGCCCGAGGTCAGTGGTTCGATCCCACTTCCCGCTACCAATTAATGACCTGGAAAATCAATTAAATTTTCAACTTTGTAATTACTCTTAACTAAATTATCAGAACCACCTAAATCAAATAAATTAATAACAAAAACAAATGCAGCTACTTTTGCATCACATATTTCAACCAATTTAGCAGCAGCTTCTGCGGTACCACCTGTTGCAATTAAGTCATCAATTATTAAAACAGATTCATCTTTTAAAATAGAGTCTTTGTGAACCTCAATAGTTGCAGTACCATACTCTAATTCAAAATCTACAGAATGTACTTCAGCTGGTAATTTATTTTTTTTTCTCAACATTATAAAAGGTTTTTTAAGTATATAAGAAACTGCAGAAGCAAACACAAAACCTCTTGATTCTATTGCAGCAATTTTATCAATTTTGTATTTTTTTGATCTCTCAATAATTTGATTAATCGTTTCAGCAAAAGCTTCCTCGTTTTTAATTAGAGTAGTTATATCCCTAAATAGAATACCTTTTTTAGGATAATCAGGAATTGATCTAATATGATCTTTTAAATTCATAATACTCAATTATAAATAAATATATTTTAAATTATGACAACAAATAAATTAGCAATAATTGGTGGAAGTGGTCTTTATGATGTTGAAGAATTTACTGACAGAGAATTATTACAAATTGATACACCTTGGGGCAAACCATCTGATCAAATATTAAAAACCAATTACAATAATAAAGAAGTTTATTTTTTGCCAAGACATGGGAGAGGGCATTTTGTTTCTCCTTCTAATATAAATTTTAGAGCAAATATCGATGCGTTAAAACAGTTAGGTGTTACTGATATTGTTTCAGTTTCAGCCGTAGGATCTTTGAAAGAAGATTTGCCACCTGGAAAATTTGTTATTGTTGATCAGTTTATTGATAGAACTTTTGCAAGAGTAAAAACTTTTTTTGATGATGAAATCGTTGCCCATGTATCGATGGCACATCCTACATCCAATGGACTAATGAATGCTTGTGAAGATGCAATTAAAAAATCCAATATAGAATATCAAAGAAATGGAACCTATGTTGTTATGGAGGGTCCTCAATTTTCAACATTAGCAGAATCTAATTTATATAGATCTTGGAAAGCAGATGTAATTGGTATGACCAATATGCCTGAAGCAAAACTCGCAAGAGAGGCAGAAATTAGGTATGCATCAGTTTCAATGGTTACAGATTTTGATTGTTGGCACCCAGATCATGAAAACGTTGATGTTCAACAAGTAATAAAAGTTTTGTTAGGAAATGCTGAAAAAGCAAAAGTGATGATTAAAAATTTAATTGAGAATTTTGAAGATCATATAGATCCAAATGATCCAACTAATAATTGCTTAGATGTAGCAATTATTACTGCTCCAGAAAAACGAACCCAAAAAACAATTGATAAGTTAAAAACCGTTGCTGGTAGAGTTTTGAATAAATGATAATTCAAGGAAAAGAGTATCGAACAATATGGTATGAAGATAATATAGTAAAAATTATTGATCAAACAAAACTTCCTCATCAATTTATAATAAAAGATCTTAAATCAGTAAAAGATGCAATAAATGCAATCAAAGTTATGGAAGTTAGAGGTGCTCCTTTAATTGGGGCAACAGCTGCTTACGGAATAGTTTTGGCTATTCATGAGAACAACTCTCAAGAATTTATAAACAAATGTTCAGAAGAGTTAATTCAATCAAGACCTACTGCTATAAATTTAAAATGGGCAGTTGATCGTATGATGAAAAAATTATCTGGCATCAATAGTGATCAAATTTTAGATATAGCTTTAAAAGAAGCTAAAGAAATTTGTGATGAGGATGAGAGGTTTTGTGAGGATATAGGCATTAATGGATTAAAAATAATAGAGGAAATCTACAATAACAAAAAAAATACAGTAAATATTTTAACTCATTGTAATGCAGGTTGGTTAGCAACAATTAATTGGGGTACAGCAACTTCACCGATTTATCATGCTCACAAAAAAGGAATTCCGGTTCATGTATGGGTAGATGAAACAAGACCAAGGAACCAAGGTGCAAATTTAACTTCATATGAGTTAAATGAGGAAGAAATTCCAAATACAATTATAGCTGATAATACTGGTGGTATTTTAATGCAAAGAGGCGAAGTTGACATGTGTATTGTTGGAACAGATAGAACTTTATCAAATGGGGACGTGTGTAATAAAATTGGAACTTATCTAAAAGCTTTAGCTGCACATGATAATAAAGTTCCTTTTTATGTTGCACTCCCAAGTTCAACTATTGATTGGAATATTAAAGATGCAAAAGACATTCCAATTGAGGAAAGAAACTCTGAGGAATTATCTCATGTAGAGGGTATTGATGAAAACAATGAAGTTAAAAAAGTTTTGATTTACCCAAAGAAAAGTAAAGCAATGAATTTAGCTTTTGATGTAACTCCTGCAAAATATGTAAGTGGATTAATTACTGAGAGAGGAGTATGTGAAGCTTCCACCAATGGACTAAAAAACTTATTCAAATGAAAAATTTAAGTTCTGAAATTATTCGATATTCAAAAATGTTGAATACAAAAAAATTATCAGCTTTAAGATCTGGGAATATTTCAGTAAGGTATAAAAATGGTTTTTTAATTACGCCGTCTGGAAAAAAATACTCAACTTTAAAAAATAAAGATATAGTTTTCGTTTCATTAGATGGTGAGTTTGACAAGAAAAAAGGTATTCCATCTTCAGAATGGAAATTTCATCAAGATATTTATAAAAATAAAAAAGAAGCTAAAGCGATTGTTCATGCTCATTCAACAAATGCAACTGCAGTATCTACTCATAATAAAGGAATCCCTTCTTTTCATTATATGGTTGCAATGGCTGGTGGCCATGACATTAAATGTGCAAAATATGCAACCTTTGGAACAAGAGAATTATCTAAAAATATTTTGAGAGCTCTAAAAGGTAGAAAAGCCTGTTTAATTGCAAATCACGGTCAGATTGCATTTGAAGATAATTTACCAAAAGCTTTTGAGTTAGCTGAAGAGGTTGAAAATATATCGCTTCAGTATATAACGAGCCTGAAATTGGGTAAGCCTCGAATTCTTTCTATAGCAGAAATGAATAAAGTTTTATCCAAAGCTAAAAATTATAAAAAGGATAGCTAATGACCAAAGTTGGAGAACATATAACTCTAGACATCATTGGAACTACAAAAGAATACGATCCTTCTGTTTATGAAAAAGTAATTCATGAAATTGCTAAAGCTGCAAAAGTAACAATATTAAATATTTCTAAATATAAATTTGAACCTCAAGGTTTTACAATATTGGCTCTTTTAGCAGAAAGCCATATTAGTTTTCATACATTTCCTGAAAAAGGAATTATTAGTTTTGATTTTTTTACTTGTGGGAAAGTAAGTCCGTCAATTGCAATAGATATAATTAAAAAAGAATTTGAATATACAAGAATTGTTAAAAAAGAATTCAATAGAGATACAAAATCACTTTATCATGACATTTATAGCTCTCCGGGTTTACAAAAATCTTATGTTGTAAATGATGTTTTAGAAGATTTTAAATCTAAAGTAGGTCAACATATTGAAATTTTGGATCTTGAGCAGTTTGGAAAATCATTATTTATAGATGGTGAAATTCAAGTTGCTGCAACCGATGAACATTTATATAGTTCTACATTTGTTGGTTCAGGTTTAAATTTAAATAAAGATAATGAAAGAGCAGCTATCATTGGAGGTGGAGATGGTGGAGTTGCAAGAGAATGTATTTCTAAAAATTTTAATTTTATTGATTGGTATGAGTTAGATCCAGAAGTTGTAGATGTTTGCAATAAACATCTTGGTGATATTGGAAAAAAAGCTACCGAAAAAAATTCAGTTAAATGTGTCTGGGGAGATGCATTTGAAAGTATTAAATCAGTAGCTGATGATACTTACGATCATATTTTTGTTGATCTTAATGATGACCAGTTTTGCATAGATCTTGCAGCAAAAAATATGGACTCTTTGGTGAGAATATTAAAACCAAAAGGTGTAATTACAGCTCAAGTTGGTAGTCAGGATAAAAAACCTAAGCAAGTTGATAGTTGGTTAAATGTCTTTAATCAAAATTTTGGTAATGCTAAATTATCTAGAGTTTATATACCAAGTTTTGATTGTGCTTGGAACTTTTCATCTTCAATAAATCATTAATTTTTCTTTTTTCTTTCTAAAAATTGTGAAATAATTATTCCAATTAAAGGAGAAAATATGAATATATTCAAAAAAACTATTTTAACAGTTCTAGCTTCTTTTTTAATCATCGGAAATGTTTCTGCTGAGAAAATTAAAATTGGAACTGAAGGTGCTTATCCTCCATGGAATTCAAAAGATGCTTCTGGCAATTTAATTGGGTTTGAGGTTGAGCTGGCTCAAGAGCTTTGTAAAATTATGAAGTATGAGTGTACAATCGTTGAGCAAGATTGGGATGGAATGATACCTGCATTAGTAATGAGAAAATTTGATGCAATCATGGCTGGTATGTCTATTACTGATGAAAGAAAGAAAACAATTACTTTCTCACAAGGTTATGCTGATGAGGTTGCATCTCTTGCTGTAATGAAAGGTTCAAGCTTAGAAGGTATGGATACACCAGAAGGTATCAATTTATCTTTAGGCGGTTCTAGTGTTAAAAAAGCACTTAAAACTTTAACAGATGCTCTTGCTGGAAAAACTGTATGTACACAGACAGGTACAATTCACCAAAACTTTTTAGAGTCTGGTGATGTTGGAAGTGTAAATGTTAGAACTTATAAAACTCAAGACGAGGTTAATTTAGATTTAACTTCTGGAAGATGTGATGTTGCATTAGCTGCAGCTGTAGCATTTACAGATTATGCGGATAAATCTGGTAAGCCAGTTGTTTTAGTTGGACCAACTTTTTCAGGTGGAGCATTTGGAAATGGAGTTGGTGTTGGAATCAGACAAGCTAGTGATAGCGCTATTGGAAAAAGAGATGCTAAAATCTTAAAAGATTTCAATAAAGCAATTAACAAAGCCAGAAAAAAAGGAATTATTAGCGAACTTGCTATTAAACACTTTGGTTTTGACGCTTCTATGTAATTAATTTTGGATTTGGCGGCTATAATATATAGTCGCCAATCTATATGGAACTTCTTACATTTGGAAAAACAGGTTGGGGTGACGAGTTATTTTACGCAACCTTAATGACTGTTGCTGTATCTGTTACAGCAATGTTAGTTGGTTTTCTTTTTGCTTTAATTTTTACTCCTCTTAAACTTTCAAAATACAAAACACTAAACTTTGTAGGTAATTTTTACACGACAGTTATAAGAGGTGTTCCTGAATTATTAGTAATATATTTATTATTTTTTGGGGGGAGTGGTGCAATAATGTATGTTGCATCAATATTTGGTTATTACGAATACATAGAGATTAATGCATTTATTACTGGTGCGGTTGCTATAGGGATAATTTCAGGCGCTTACTCCACAGAAGTTTTTAGAGGAGCCATTCAGTCTATTGATAAAGGGCAGTTCGAAGCTGCTAAAGTTTTAGGAATAAGCAAGTTTGGTCAATTTTATAAAATAATTCTTCCTCAAATGTTAAGACTGGCTATTCCAAATTTAAGCAATGTTTGGCAAATTACTTTAAAGGACACTTCTTTAATATCAGTAACAGGATTAGTCGAAATCATGAGACAATCTTATATTGCCGCAGGATCTACAAGAGATCCATTATTTTTTTACTCTTTTGCAGCAGTTTTATATTTAATGCTCACTTATATCAGTATGAAGTTAATTAATAAATTAGAAGTCAAATATAGTAGGGGTTATTAATGGATTTTGATTTAATGATCACTAGTTTTCCAAAACTTTTAGGAGCAACTGTAATCACATTAAAACTTTTGTCAGCGTCTTTATTTTTTGGATTATTTCTTGGATTATTTTTTGCAATTTTACGATTAAACAAAAATATATTTATTAATAAATTTGCTTATGGATATTCTTATGTTTTCAGAGGCACTCCTTTGTTAGTTCAAATTTTTATTATTTATTTTGGTCTTGGACAAATTGAATATTTAAGATCAACATTTTTGTGGGTTGTTTTGAAAGAACCTTATTGGTGTGCAATTATTGCTTTTACATTAAATACAGGCGCATACACGTCTGAGATATTAAGATCTGCATTTCAAACTATAAAACCTGGAATTATTGAAGCAGGAAAAAGTCTAGGTATTTCAAATAAAATTATATTTTATAAAATTCAATTACCTATTGCGATCAGACAATCACTTCCTGCATATGGAAATGAAATCATTTTAATGATGAAAGGTACTTCTTTAGCAAGCACCGTAACACTAATGGATTTGACTGGTGTTGCAAAATACATCATATCAACAACATTTAAGCCTATTGAAGTATTTATTGTAGCTGGTGGAATATATTTGTTTATGACTTTCGTTATTCACAATGTGATTAAGTATTTAGAAAAAAAATATAGCTTCCAACAATAAAATGTATCTTTCTCAACAACAGATTGATGATTATCAAAATCTTGGTGCAATAATTGTTAAAGATGTATTTAAAGATTGGATTGAACCATTAAGAAGCGGTTTTCAAAAAGTTTTAGAAAATCCAAGCCAACATGGAAGAGAAAACGTTAGAGAAAATGAAGGAAGGTTTTTTGAGGACTATTGCAATTGGGAAAGAATAAAAGAATTCAAAGATTGTATGTTCAATTCTCCTGGTGCTCGAATAGTTGCAGAAGCTACAAATTCAAAATCTATACAAATTTTTCATGATCATCTTTTTATTAAAGATCCAGGAACAAATAAAGAAACACCTTGGCATCAAGATATGCCGTATTATTGTGTTGATGGAAATGATACAGGCAGTTTTTGGATACCATTAGATGAAGTAAATAAAGAAAATAACCTTAAATTAATTTTAAGATCACATAAATGGCAAAAACTTTTAAGACCTACTAAATGGTCTAATGATCAACCTTGGTATGAAGATGATAGCTCATTTATGAATCTTCCAAAAAAAGAGGAATTTGAAGAAGATGTATTAGTTCCCGAACTAAAATTAGGTGATGCAGTTTTGTTTAATTTTAAAACTGTTCATGGTTCCACAGGAAATCAAAGTTCTCAATCCCGAAGAGCATTCTCAATGAGATTTATAGGTGATGATGTTACTTTTGCTGAAAGAGGTGGTCCAACATCACCACCGTTCGATGGAATTAATTTGAAATCAGGAGATCAGATGAGAGAGGATTGGTTTCCAAAAGTTTTTAGTAACTAGTATACTCTTTAATTTCTTTAATTGCAGAGCCAGTATGGTTATTCATTTCCAGTTTTATTTTTGCACGATCATCATTTAAAAAATGAACATCTCTAGAAAGTTTTATGAATTTTTCTCCAAAATCTTTATTTTTTTCACAATCTCTTTTGTCATCTTCAATAACCCAAAGTTTGGCATTTATATCTTTTAAGTCTTGAAATAATTTTTCAAGTTTCTCATCAGACTTAACATTTTTTTCTAACTGATTTTTAAGAATAGAGTGCTCATTGTTTATAAAACTTAATTTTTCTGGGTCTTTAATTTTATCTTGTTTGATTTCTAATATTGAAATCTTGTCTAAAAGTTCACCAACAGAAACCTCGACTATAATTTTATTCATAAAACTTTATACTATGTTAAGTTGTTAGAAATATGTCTAATATTTTAATTATTAAACATGGATCTTTAGGCGATATAGCTCAAGCATGTGGGGCAATTCAAGATATTTCTGAAAATCATAAAGGAGATCAAATTCATTTATTAACAACCAAACCTTATTTTGAACTATTTAAAAAAAACCCACATATTTCAAATGTTATTCTAGATAAGAGATTATCAAAGATTAACTTAATTTATTTATATTTACTAATGAAAGAGATTAAAAAACATAATTTCTCAAAAGTTTATGATCTTCAAAATTCTAGTAGAACATCATTTTACAAAAATATATTATTTCCTAAAGCTGACAAAACTATTTGGAGTTCAACAGAAACAACACTTCCAGAAGGAACAACTAAAAAAGATTTTGATAAAGATTCTGTTCTTTCAAGATTTGATCATCAGTTAAGGTCTTCAGGAATTAATACCAATCATACAACGAAACCTGACTTTTCGTGGAGCACAGTTGATATTTCAGAAATAAAAAACAATTACGAACTAGATAAATACATAATACTTTTTCCTTTTTGCTCACCTCATTTAACTATAAAGAAATGGCCTTACTACAACGATCTAATCTCTTTAATTAATGAAAATTTCGAAAATAAATTTAAAGTAGTTATTGCACCTGGGCCAGATGAAATTAAAGATGCAAAAAATATAAATGCATTGTGTGTTTTGGATAATGGTAAAGCTCTAAATATTTCACAATTATCTGCATTGATTAAAGATAGTTCGTTTGTGGTCGCTAATGATACTGGACCCGCTCACATAACTGCACACATAGGATCAAAAGGAATTGCTCTATTTGGTTCTCATACAACTCCTTTTAAAGTAAGTATTGAAAGAGATAACTTTAAAGCAATACAAGCCCCCGAATTATCAAAACTCTCAGCAGAAAAAGTTTTTGAAAGACTTTCTGAAATTATTTCTTAATTTTTTCTAAAAATCTTAAAAATATTGGAACTGTGAATAGGATAAAAAGTAATCTTATAATATGATGAAAAGCAACAAAGTCTGGGTCTAAATCAAAAGCAATTGCAATAACTGCTACTTCATAAATTCCTCCAGGACTAAAAGATAATATTAAAGTTAAAATATTCGTATCAACAAAGAATGTCGCAACATATGCTGCAACCAAACCTAATACTACCAAAATAGTGGTAGCTACAATACTATGAAGAGAATTATTGGCTATCTCTTTAACAGTTTTTTCAGCAAACCTACATCCGACAGAAGAGCCAAGAATTAACAGACAAAAATTTACCGTTTCATCTGGCAATTTATATGATGCTATATCTGTAATTTGTAATAAACCACTCGCAAATAATGTTCCAGATAGTAAAGCAGCAGGAATTCTAATTTTATCAAAAACAAAAATAAAAAATAAAGATGCAACAATAAGTAAAATTAAATTTAAATGATTTTGAGCTAAATAATTGAAGTTATCATTTAACAAAACATTGTTGTCAGTATTATTAACTATAATAAATGGAATGACAGTTATTATGATGATTAATCTAATTAAGTGAGAGGTTGCAACTTGAGATAAATCCGTTTTTTCATTTTCAGCTAAAATCATTAAAGGACCCAGTGCACCAGGAGCTGCCGAAAAGATGGAAGCTTTTTCTCCATAACTAGCAAATTTTTGGAGGTATTTAGCAACAACTAAAATACAAATTATTATGTAGATTAGCATAATTAGCGAAGTCCAAATCCAATCAAACATTTGATTAAATAGATTTTGATCGATGTAATTTCCAATATGCAAACCTAAAATTATCAAGATAAAACTTAATACAATTTTAGGCATAATGATTTTTAGTCCTGATAATGCAGCAATTGAGGTGATTATCATTGGCCCCAAAAACCAGGCTAGAGGTATATTTAAATATTCTGCAAATATTGCACTAGGAAAAGCAATAATTAAAACAGAAATAAATTTAACTGTGAAAATTTGATTTATCTGTTTTAGCATTATCTAGTTTGAATTAAATTCTTTTCAATTTTAACTTTAGAAGATCTAAGAACATTTAGAAAGCTAATACAGTTTTTTTTATTAAAATTAGAAATATGACCTGCAACAGTTAATGCACCAAGAATTTGATTTTTTTTTCTAAAGATTGGAACTGATATAGAAGCCATTTCTGAATCTCTTTCTCCAAAAGTCATAGCATATCCATTTTTTAAAACTTCATCTTTATCTTTAATTTCTAAATTATTATAAGCCGATAAAACATGACCACTTGAACCTTTGTTAATAGGTTTTTTACCTCCAATAATTTCTCGGTGAGTTATTGATTTATTAGGTGAACTTGATTGGATACATACTCTTACATTATTTTGTTTAACAAAAAAACTTGCTGTCTCTTTTGTTTTGGATGATATGAAATCTAATTCAGCTTTAATAGAATTTTTTAAATTAAAACTACTTTCATAAATTTCAAATAATCTTGGGATTGTATGACCAATTTTAAATTCACCGCTTTTTATTTTTCTAATGTATCCAAAATTCTCAAGTGATTTAGATATTCTTGAAATTCTACTTTTATGATCTCCTGTAATATTAGCTATTTTTGTTATCGTTAAAGCTTCATTTTTTTCGGTAAAACAATTTAGGATTTCTAAAGCCTTATTTACTGCATCTACACCAATAGTTTTTTTGCCAGTTTTCATAATTCTATTTAATAGAATAAATTGTTCTATTCAATAGAACAATATTATTTATTTATTTAGACAAAGGCTATTAAAATAAATTAAATTTTATTTAACTAAATAGAGAGGGAAAATAATGAAAAACATAAAAAAACTATTTTCAGTATTATTCTCAGCAATCCTATTATTCTCAGCAACGACTACTAGCTCAGTAGCGCATGAAAAATTGCACTTTGTGATCGGTGGTGGTGCTGGTGGTGGTTGGGATGGAACTGCTAGAGGTACTGGAGAAGCTTTAACAAAAGCTGGTTTGTTAAAAAGTGCATCATTTGAAAATATGTCAGGTGGTGGTGGTGGTAAAGCACTTGCTTACATGATTAATACTAAACCTGCTAACACAATTTTAGTTCAATCTACACCATTAGTACTAAGATCAATTACTAGACACGAAGGTTATGTAAAAGGTACTGGAACTTTATCTTATAAAGATGTTGTGCCGATTGCAGGTGTAATTGGTGACTACGGTGCTATCGCAGTTGCAAAAAACTCACCTTTTAAAAACTTTCAAGATGTAGTTGATGCATATAAAAAAGATCCTAGCTCAGTTAAAATGGCTGGTGGATCAGTAAGAGGAAGTATGGACCATTTAATTGGTGCATTAGCATTCCAAGCTGCAGGTGCAGATCCGAATGCTGTTCAATACATTCCTTATGATGCTGGTGGAAAAGCTTTAGCTGGACTTTTATCTGGAGAAACTCAAATCATTTCAACTGGTTTAGGTGAATTGATGGGTGCAAGAGATCAAGTAACAATTATTGGTATTACTGCTCCTTCAAGAGTTTCTGATGCACCAGATGCACCAACTCTTAAAGAACAAGGTTATGATGTACAATTCGTTAACTGGAGAGGTTTCTTTGGCCCTCCAGGTATGAGTGATGCTGAAAGATCAGCTCTTGCTAAAAAGCTTGGCGATGTACAAAAAACTCCAGAGTGGGAAGCAGTAAGAGCAAGAAATGCTTGGGTTAATATTTATAACCCCGAAGGTAAGTTTGTTGAATTTTTAGAAAAACAAACTGAAGAGATGACAGCTCTTATGAAAAAACTAGGAGTTATCTAACCTTTGGTTAGAAATTAAAATTAGAGCAGTGAATATAAATACTACAAAAATTATATCACTGCTCTTTTTTATTTTTTCAGCATTTTATTTATATTTAGCTTATCAAATTCAAGTTTTCACATTCGATGAAAATGCTCCATTTAATGCCAGAACATTCCCAATTTATTTGGGTTATGCAGGATTATTTTTCTCTGGATTAAAACTTATTTTACCAGACCCGAATACAATCAAAGTAGAACATAAAAGTTTAGAGTATAAAAAAACTGGTATACTTATACTGATTGCAATTATTTATGGAGCTACAATTTTAAAAGTTGGTTATTTTTTAAGCACATCTTTATTTTTATTTGCTTCATATTATTTTTTAGGAGAACGAAGATGGATTTTAATATTTTTATTATCCTTTCCATTTGTTGCCGCCTTTATGTATTTGCTTCATGGTATTCTTGATATTTATTTGAGAGATCCATTTTTACAATTAATTGGAGTTATGGGATGATTGAAGGAATACTAATTGGATTAACAACAGCTCTTACACTCCAAAACATACTAATGGTAATGGTTGGTTGTTTTTTTGGAACAATCATTGGAATGCTTCCTGGTCTTGGTCCAATGACTGCAATTGCTTTAATGATACCTATTACTTATGGTTTTGAACCTGCAACTGGATTAATTTTAATGGCTGGAGTTTATTATGGTGCAGTATTTGGCGGATCTACGTCTTCAATACTATTAAATGCTCCTGGTGTTCCAGGAACAGTTGCAACTTCATTTGATGGTTATCCAATGGCACAGCAAGGTAAGGCTGGAAAAGCTTTAGCAATTGCTGCTTGGAGCTCATTTGCAGGTGGAACACTATCTGCAATTTATTTGTTATTTATGGCACCAAGCTTATCTAAAGTAAGCTTATCTTTTAGATCTCCTGATTATTTTGCTTTAATGATTTTAGGTTTAACGGCAATTGCAGCTTTTTCATCTAAGGGACAATTTTTAAAAGCAATGATGATGGTTGTTCTAGGTTTAATGTTAGCTTCAGTTGGTCAAGATAGTTTGTCTGATATTACAAGATATACATTTAATAATATGAACTTAACTGACGGGATTAGCTTCGTATTAGTTGTAATGGCAACTTTTGCGATGAGTGAGGCTTTATCGATTATTTTAAAGAGAAATGATCCAACTAGTGCTGCTAAACAAGTTTCGTTAACTGAATTAGGCTCAATTAAAATTAATAAAGAAGAACGAACCAAAATGTATAAAACAATTCCAAGATCATCAGTAATTGGTTTCTTAATTGGTGTTTTACCTGGAGCTGGAGCAACAATTGCTTCCTTTTTAGCTTATGGAATGGAACGAAATGTAGTTAGTGATGAAGAGAAAGAAAAATTTGGTAAGGGAAGTGTAAATGGTTTGTCAGCACCAGAAACTGCAAATAATGCCGCTTGCTCAGGTTCTTTTGTGCCAATGCTTACTTTAGGAATTCCTGGTAGTGGAACTACAGCTGTTATGTTAGGAGCTCTTTTAGGTTTTGGTGTTCAGCCTGGTCCTAGGCTTTATATGACTAATCCAGAGATTTTTTGGTCAATAATTATGTCGATGTATATTGGGATGGTAATACTTCTTATATTAAACCTACCACTTATTCCTTATATAGCCAGAATTCTTGCTGTACCTAAAAATTATTTAATTCCTTTAATTTTATTTTTCTCTGTCACTGGGATTTACGTAATGTCATTTAATAATTTTGATATTTATTTAATGATTGGGATAGCAGTAGTTGCAACTTTTTTAAGATTATATGATTTTCCCATGCCACCCTTGATATTAGCTTTTGTACTTGGTGGATTGATGGAAGAAAATTTGAGACGATCTTTATTATTAAGTAATGGTTCGTGGGAATTTTTGTGGGACAGAACATTAACTGCATGTATCCTTGCTACTACAATTTTAATTGTAGTTTGGCATATCTACAAAACCTTTAAGAAGAAAAATTAAGATTTAATATCTATTCGTTTTCTAATAATTTCTTTATCAAGCTTCATTTCACGATAAGACATAATGAAAACTCCTAAAAATATAATACTAGCACCAATCCAAGTGAACAGATCAGGTGTTTCACTAAAAACATAATAACCAATTAGAGAAGCAAACACTAAACTTAGAAAAGAATAGGGTTGTGTCATGCTTACATCAACTAATTTATAAGCGTGATTAATACAAAGATGCAACAATGTGCCAGATAGACCTGCAAAAAATAAATAAATCAAAGTTTGTAAACTAGGTGTTTGCCAATAAAACAATGCAATTATGAAACTAAAAATAGTCATATAACAGTATCCATAAGATAAAATTGTAATTGAACTATCGTCTTTTGTTATAGTTTTTGTAATTATAATCACTATTGACCACATAAAAGAAGATGCCAGTGCCATATAAACTCCAATAGAGATATCAATAATACCTGGTCTTAAAATTACCAGCATACCAATAAATCCTAAAACTAGTGCAAAACTTCTGTAGATGTAAATTTTTTCTCCAAGAAATAAAACAGCTAATATTGTTACTATAAAAGGCACAACAAAAGATATTGCTGTAGCTTTTTCAATTGGCATCATTGTTAAAGCTGAGAAATATAAAAGCATTGAAGGCAAGTTTAAAACTGCTCTAAGAAAATGTTTTTTATGATGATTTGATTTAAAAACTGCAAATTTAGTTTTTAACATATAAGGAAAAATAATCAGGAAACCAAATAAAAATCTAAAAAAACCTGCTACATAAACATTAACTTCCTCTTGTGCTAATTTTAAAAAGGTTAACATTAATGTTCCACAAAAAACTGAGATTATAATTAAAAAAATTGCTAATTTATTATTTGAAATCAATTTAGTATCTTTTTGTATTCTTCAATTATTTTTGACCATTGAAATTTATTCACAAATTCTTTTGCATTTTTTCCATGTTCTAAATATTTTTTATTTTCTAACATTGAGTTAATTGAAGAATAAATATCATCAAGATTATTTCCATCACATATTAAACCAGTTTTTTCATGATCTATTGCATCTGCCGCACCTCCATCTTTACCGCCTATAGATGGTACACTGTATTGTGCTGCTTCAACATATGCAATTCCAAACCCTTCAACAGATTTTTTATGAATTATAGAAGGCATTACAAATAAATTTGATTTAGCGATTAGTGCATTTTTTAAATCATCACTGATGTCTTTAAAAAACATTACTTGTTCTTCTAAATTTAGTTCTTTTACTAATTTTTTGATATTCTCTTCTTCATCACCGTATCCAATACAAATGTAGACAATATCTGGGTAAATTTGTTTTAGATTTCTAAGAGCCATAACTACTTTTTCATGATTTTTTCTTTTATCAAATCTTGAAACAGTAATTAATCTTGGCGTTTTAACTTTGAGTAAGCTTTCAACTTTTTCCAATGATTTTTTGTTTAATTCTTGAGCTGGATCAACACCAGGATTAATTACAATAATTTTATTTTCATTAACCCCACATTCAATAGCAAGGTTTTTGGTATATTGTGAGTTAGCAATAACTTTTTCTACATTATTAAGAACATTCAAAACTCTTTTATTTTGACTTGATCCTTTAGGATGATTGATCTCTTTGCTATGAATAAGACAATATTTTTTTTTGGAAGTTTTAATTAATTCTAAACTTTTCCAATGATCTCCTATTATTCCTTCAACTTTATTATCTTTAATAAACTCATTAATTAATTGAGCTTTTCTATATTTTCTAAGAAGTTTTATTCCACCAACTCTTTCAATTGAAAACGAAGCTTGTTCATCAAAATCTTTATGATTATCAATATAATCGGCGAAAACTTTTATCATAAAGTTTTTAGATAACTCTCTTGATAAACCCCACATCAAGCTTTGCATTCCACCTAGTTCAGGAGGAAAAGATCTAGTAACAATTAAATACATTAATTAGTTTTCCACTTTATGCTACAGCCAGCACTAGGAATTTGGTCTTTAGGACCTTCACCTGTTTCAGCAATTTGTTTCATAGCTTTTAACAAGTCACTTTCACCTTCTTTAACAGGTATAAGATTTCTTAACTCTCTTAATCTTCCACGATATTGAAGTTCTAAATTTTTGTTATATCCAAAAAAATCTGGTGTGCAGACAGCATCATATGCTTTTGCAATATTTTGCGTTTCGTCGTTTAAGTAAGGAAAATTAAAATTATTATCTTTTGAAAATTTAATCATATTTTCAAAAGAGTCTTCAGGATAATTTTCTGCATCATTTGCGCAGATTGCAACTGAATTTATTCCAATTTTTTTTAATTCATTACAATCTTCAACTATTTCTTTTGTAACTGCTTTTACATATGGACAATGATTGCAAATAAACATTATCAAAGTTCCATTTTCTCCTTTGATATCCTCTAACGAAAGAATTTTATTATCTGTTGATTTTAATTCAAATGGAATAGCTTTTTGACCAAAATCACATATTGGAGTTTGTATTGGCATACTGTAAGAATATATAAATTATGTTTTATGATTTAAAAGATAAAAAACCAAAAAACTCTGGCGAAAATTGGGTAGCTCCTAATGCAACTATAATTGGAGATGTCACATTAGAGAAAAATACAAGCATTTGGTTCAATGCCGTTTTAAGAGGAGACATAGAAAATATTCATATAGGTGAGGGATCTAATATTCAAGATGGTAGTGTATTACACACAGATCCTGGCTGCCCATTAAAAGTAGGAAAAAATGTTACTGTAGGTCATTTAGTGATGCTTCATGGATGCACCATTGGAGATAATAGTTTAATTGGAATTGGTGCAGTAATTTTGAATAAAGCAAATATTGGAAAAAACTGCATCATTGGAGCAAAAGCTCTAATAACTGAAAATAAAGTTATACCGGATAATTCTTTAGTAGTGGGATCACCTGGAAAAATTGTAAGAGAAGTTACCGAGGAAGAAAAAAAAGCAGTAGAGGAAAATACAAAACATTATCAGAATAACTGGAAAAAATATTCTAAATCTATTTTTTAAAAGTTAAATTTATGAAGAATAAATTTAAAATAGGTATTGACTATGGAGGTACTAAAATTGAAGGTATTCTTTTAGATCATGAGGGCAAACAGCTAGAACGAAAAAGGTATCCATACGAAAGGAATTATTTATCAGGAATTGAAACTGTAAAAAAACTGGTTGATGAATTTGATAAAATTAGTGAAGAGATATGTTCTGTTGGTATTGGTATCCCTGGATTTTCCTCAAGACAAACTGGAATAATTACTAACGCCAATTCTCTTTGGTTAAATGATAAACCTTTCAAAAAAGATTTAGAATTAGCTTTAAATAGAGAAGTAAGATTAATGAATGATGCAAATTGTTTTACATTGTCTGAAGCTGTAGATGGAGCTGGAAAAGATTATAAATCTATCTTTGGAATAATTATTGGTACAGGTTTTGGAGGTGGATTATCCTATAACAAATCAATTATTGAGGGATCAAATCAAATTGCAGGGGATTGGGGACATCAACCATTGCCTTATCCAACTAAAGAGGAACAAGAAATAAAAATAAGTTGTCCTTCAAATAACTGTGGCAGACCTTTGTGCGCAGAACAATTTATGTCTGGTATTGGTTTTAAAGATAGGTTCAATCAAAAATATGATACTAATTTTACTTCAGAAGAAATTGTTAAACTTGATTTAGAAAAGGATCCAAGAGCTAATTTAGAATTGGGTTTGTATGAAGATAGAATGGCAAGATTAATGGCTGTAATGATAGGAATTTTTGATCCTGATGCAATAATTCTTGGTGGAGGAATGTCAAATATTGATCGGTTTTATAAAAATATTCCATCTTTGATACCCAAGTACACTTTTTCAAATAAAGTAGAAACTAAAGTATTAAAAAATTTACATGGGGATTCAAGTGGAGTGAGAGGGGCAGCTTGGCTTTGGAATAATGAGTAGAACAATTAAAATAGGGAGATAATTATGTCAGCAGGTTACGTGATAGCTCAATTAAAAGTAACAAATCCAGAAAACTATAAAGAATATGTAGCTAAAGTTACAGACGTCGTAAAAAAATTTGGTGGAGAATATCTTGTTAGAAATGGTGAATATCAAGTAGTAGAGGGTGAAGATAATTTTCCAAGATTAGTAATCATTAAATTTCCATCATATGAAAAAGCTTTAGAATGGTATCACTCTGATGAATATAAGCCAGTTAAAGACATACGTCTTCAAAACTCTGAAGGGAGCAACATAATTGTAAAAGGGATTTAAGGTACTAACCAGGTATCTTTATTATTTACTAAATCAAATTTTGCTCTTCGATGACCTTTAGCAGCTAAATATAACCATTCTATTGATTTTATTTTGCACTGAATAACAGTAAAGTTTTTGTAACCTTCTTCACTTTGTTCTTTAGTGTAATCAAAATTATCAAGCTCAGGTTTCAATCCAGATGTAGGAGTATCAGACTCAGTTCCTGGTCCGTTATCAACCAAATAACATTTTCTAGATATGTGTTGGGTTTTTGACCAAGATTCTTTAGTAACTTCGTTATTATGATTTATGTTACACTCTACTTTTAGCCTAACCTGGATTTTTTCCTCTTTATCATAAAATAACATCGCTGCATTTTTATTTGATTTTAATTTTTCAATTTTATCTGAGCGAATATCGCTATGATACTGAACTAAGTTATTAGATTGATCTGATTTTCGAAGAACTACAATTCTACCATCTAAATCAGATTGGTTACCACATATAAAAACAGGTATTCTAAAAGGTGAGCTTCTGTCTTTGACAGCATTATCCAACATAGACCAAATTTTCTTTTTGATCTCCATAAAGTCCTCATAATAAGGAACAGTATCAGTCACAAATTATTTTTTCTTTTTTAATCTAGCAATAAGTGCAGAGCTATCCCAACGATTACCACCCATTTCTTGGACTTCAGCATAGTAACCATCTATGATTTCTGTAATTGGTACAGGCGAACCATTTCTTTTTGCTTCTTCAATTGCAATTTTTAAATCTTTTCTCATCCAATCAATAGCAAATCCATAATCAAACTTATCATCAGTCATAGTTCGATATCTATTTTCCATCTGCCAGGACTGTGCTGCACCTTTAGATATAGTTTCCATTACTTTGTCCATATCTAAACCTGCATTTATTCCAAAGTTAATTGCTTCTGATAAACCTTGAACTGCTCCAGCTATACACATTTGGTTCATCATTTTAGTAAGCTGTCCACTTCCACAAGATCCAATTAATTTTACTTTTTTACTGTAACAATCAATTACTGGTTCTGCTTTTTTAAAAACTTCTTCATCACCACCAACCATAACAGTAAGTATTCCTCCTTCAGCACCAGATTGACCTCCAGATATAGGTGCATCTAAAAAATCAAAACCTTTATCTTTTGCAGCCTTATATAATTCTCTGGATACTTCTGCAGATACAGTTGAGTTATCAATAAATATTGATCCAGTTTTTGCTGTGTTAAATAATCCATTTTCTCCTGTAGCTACTTCTCTTAAATCATTATCGTTACCCACACATGTAAAAATAAAATCTGCACCTTCTGCTGCCTTAGCAGGAGTATCAGCCATTTTACCTTTGTATTCACCAATCCATTTTTCAGCTTTTGATTTTGTTCTATTAAAAACAGTTACATTGTGTCCGGCTTTTGATATATATCCAGCCATTGGGTAGCCCATAACCCCAAGACCTATGAAA
Organism: Candidatus Pelagibacter sp. HIMB1715; assembly: GCF_052047595.1. NCBI lineage: Bacteria > Pseudomonadati > Pseudomonadota > Alphaproteobacteria > Candidatus Pelagibacterales > Candidatus Pelagibacteraceae > Candidatus Pelagibacter > Candidatus Pelagibacter sp. HIMB1715. Next base: position 75,001 of record NZ_JBNAJY010000004.1, read on the forward strand.
GCAACATTAAAAGTCATAATTTTTTTTCTATGTTTAAAAGTTTAAGTTTAAAAGTAATTGTATTTGGTTTCATTTTTACATTTTTTTCTAGTTTTGGACAGAGTTTTTTTCTTGGATTATTTAATTCAAGCATAAGAGATACTTTATCGATTACTCATGGACAATTTGGCTCAATTTATGCTTCAGCAACATTATTTAGTAGTATACTTTTTATATGGTTAGGAAAAAAAATTGATGATGTAAATGTATTTAAGTTTTCTTTATTCGTAATTCCGCTTTTAGCCTTTTCATGTTTTTTCTTTTCTAAAATATATTCAATACCATTTTTATTTGCTGCAATATTTTTAATGAGATTTTCAGGTCAAGGAATGATGTCTCACACAGCAAGCACAACAATTTCAAGATACTTTACTAAATCAAGAGGTAAAGCTCTTAGCGCAGGTTGGTTTGGATTATCTTGTGGTGAATTTATTTTACCTGTTTTAATTGTTTATTTATTAACTTTATATACTTGGCAAAATATTTGGTTAACAATTTCAATTATTGTAATTTTATTTTTGCCAATTGCTTCTTATTTATTAATTAAAAACTTAAGTTTGGATTCAAGAGAAGTTGACAATAACCAAAAGCAAGAAGATAAAAGTATTAAGCAGTGGACAAGACTTGAAGTATTAAAAGATTATAGATTTTATATTGTTAGTTCAAACATGCTTGCTATGCCATGGATTGCAACAGGAGTTTTTGTTTACCAATCTTTTGTCACAAGCTCTAAAGGTTGGGGTGAATTTACTATCGCACAATCATTTATGTCTTATTCTATATTCACTGTTTCAACATTATTATTAGCAGGTCCATTAATAGATAAATTTAGTAGTAGAAAACTATTAATTTACATGAATATCCCATTATTGATCTCTACTTTTGTAATTATTTTATTTGATTCATCTGTCACCGCATTTGTGTTTCTTGGGTTGATTGGAATATCAAATGGATTTGCCAATGTGTTAGGTTCGGCTACTTGGGCTGAAATTTATGGAGTGAAACATATTGGATCAATTAAAGCTTTAACTACTGCATTAATGGTATTTTCTACAGCATTTGGAACCGCTTTATTTGGTGTTTTGATTGACATTGGTTTTTCAATTGAAAAAATTGCTGTTGTTTCTGCGATTTATATATTCTCGTCTTTAGCTCTATTATTTTTAACAAGAAAGAAGCTAAATCCTATTTATATTTAGAAAACGCTTGATTTTTTTGAGCCTCAGGTATAAACAACCGCCCATGGCTAGAGTAACCGTAGAAGACTGTATAGATAAAGTAGAAAGTCCTTATGAATTAGTTTTAGTAGCTAAAGAGAGAGCTACTCAACTTAATGCTGGTTTAGAACCAACAATAGATAGGGATAATGACAAAAATACAGTGATATCTTTAAGAGAAATTGCTGAAGAAAAAATTAAAGTATCAGATTTAACTGAAAGCGCTGTTTACAAACTTAGAAAACATGTTGAACAAGTTGATGACGGAGTAGAGGATGATGAAGATATTGGTGATGATTTTGAAAATCTTTACAAAGGAGAAATTTCAAAAAGTGGTACTCCAATTTTACCATCTAAAAGAGCAAGAAAAACTCCAGAAAAAATCCAAGTATCAAAGGAAGATTTAGCTGAATTATCTGAAACAGCTACACCTGAAGTAGACGCTTCAGTTGGCCAAGAAACTATGAATGAACAAGGTGAAGTTTCATTAGATGAAGTTTCAGAATCAGAGAATCAAGAAGCAGATGTTGCTACTGAAGATCCAGAAGCTTCAAACTCATAAAAAAATAATATAAAGTCTTAGTTTATGAATAGGTTAGTATCAGTTGCTCCTATGATGGACTGTACAGATCGTCATGAACGATATTTTTTAAGACTAATATCTAAAAATACACTTCTTTATACCGAAATGGTTGTCGATGAAGCAATCAATAGAGGTGATAAAAAAAAATTACTAGAATTCAATATCAATGAAAAGCCAGTAGCACTTCAATTAGGTGGATCTTCACCTAAGTTACTTGCTGAGGCAACAAAAGTTGGAGAAGACTTTGGCTACGATGAAATTAATTTAAATTTAGGCTGTCCAAGTAGAAAAGTAGAGAAAAATAGATTTGGTGCTTGTTTAATGAAAGAGCCAAACTTAGTTGCAGATTGTTTAACTAAAATGCAATCAAAAACAAAATTACCTGTAACGATAAAAACTAGAATTGGATATGACAATGTCGAAGATTATGAAAACTTACATAATTTTATATCTACTCTTAAATCTACAGGTATTAAAACTTTTATAATCCATGCAAGAAAAGCTATGCTTGGTAAATTTACGCCCAAACAAAACCTAAACATTCCACCTTTAAAATATGAGTTTGTTTATAAATTAAAAGAAGATTTTCCAAATGAAGAAATAATTATAAATGGAGGAATAACTTCTGCTGATCAAATTAAACCACATTTAGAAAAAACAGATGGAGTAATGATTGGAAGAGCTGCTTATCACACACCTTATTTGTTAGCAGATATTGAGAAAGAAATTTTTAACAATGAGGATATTCCTAGTAGGCAAGATGTTGTTGAGCAGTTAATTCCTTATGTAAAAGATGAATTGAAAAAAGGAACTCGTTTAAATCAAATTATGAGACACACATTAGGTTTGTTTCACGGTCAAACTGGTGCCAGCCATTGGAAAAGATATTTAAGCGAAAATATGTGCGTGAGAGATGCTGATGTAAAAAAAATTGATCACATAATGGATAAAATTAAATACAACAATGTTGATATGAGAGAAGGTCAATCTGCTTAGTTCAATCTTAGCAAATGAATATATCTATATAGTTTTATTAATGGTTTTGACTGCAATTCCAGTAGGATTTGTAGCTGGCCTTTTTGGTATCGGCGGTGGTTTAATAACAGTCCCGTTTCTTTATTACATATTTGGCAAACTTGCAATTGATCAAGCTTATATAATGCACTTAGCGGTAGGAACTTCTTTTGCAATAATAATTCCAACATCAATAGTTTCAGTTTTAACCCATCATAAATTTAATTCAGTCGATTTTAATGTAGTTAAAAGCTATGGTTTTTTTGTAGTTGCAGGAGTTGTTTTGGGAACAATATTTGCTGCAACTTTCAAAACAAAATCATTAGTACTTTTTTTTGCAATCGTAATCTTTTTTTTAGGAATTTATTTACTTACAATTAAAGAAAAGGAGCAAAATGTAATATCTGAAATGAAATTGTATTTAAAAATAATACTTGGTGCGATTGTTGGATTTATTTCAGCTATAACAGGTATAGGTGGTGCTGTTATGAATGTACCAATCCTTAAATTTTTCGGTTATTCAATTAATAAAGCAATTGGAAGCGCTGCAGCGATCGGTTTTTTAATTGCACTATTTGGTGCTACAGGTTTTTTTATTTCAGGAAGTTATTTAAAAACAAATTTACCATTTAGTATTGGATTTTTAAATGTACCAGCTTTTTTAATCTTCATTCCGATTACAACTTTTATGGCAAGACTAGGTGCAAGAACAGCTCACAGAATAGATAAAAATAAAATCAGTAAATTACTTGCTATTTTCTTACTAATTGTAGCAGTTAAGTTTTTCTACGAATATATTAAATTATAAGCATGTCGTTTAAGTTAAATAGGAAATTTTTAAAGACTTCACATCATCTTATTGATCTTAAATTATGCACTATTAGGCTAAACGATAACTCTAAATTTCCATGGATAATTTTAATTCCTAAAAGAAAAAATATTACCGACATAAGCGACCTTAATTCTAAAGATCAAAATCTGCTAATGAAGGAAATTGTTTATGCAAGTAAAGTAATGAAAAAATTATTTAAAACTTCAAAGCTCAATGTAGAAAAAATTGGAAATATTGTTCCTCAGTTGCATATACATATTATTGCTAGAAGTAAAAAAGATAGTTCTTGGCCATTATCTGTATGGGTTGTTAAAGGAAAAAGTTATTCTAAAACAGCTCTAAAAGTAATAGTAGATAAATTAGGAAAAGCTCTAAAATAAAAAGAGGTGACTTCAGTCTCCCTCCATCACCTCACCTAATTTTTTAAATGATTCTTTACAGTTTTATGAACACTTATTAGTTGAAAATTAACTTTATTAAGCACTAAATTTTTTGATCGTATTCGCCTATTTTCCCCGTTTTTTGAAGTAAATCGTCAATAAAATCAAAGATTTTCTTCTTTCTATTATCTGAGGTTGGGCTTTCAGTTACAATCACTAATGAAGGTTTATTGGATGATGCTCTTATTAATCCCCAAGATCCATCTTCAAAAGAAAATCTTACACCATTAACTGTAAGAACTTCAGTTATTACTTGATCATCAATTTTAGTTTTATTATTTTTTAATTGTTCTACTTTTTTAACTAATTCCTCAACTACTTGATATTTTTCTTCATCTTTACAGTATGGCGCCATCGTTGGTGTTTGAAAAGTATTTGGTAATTCATTAATTACTTCACTCATTTTTTTATTTTCATTATCTAATAAATGACAGACATGAATGGCTGAATTTATTCCATCATCGTAACCATATCCTAAAGGATGATTGAAAAAGAAATGACCACTTTTTTCAAAGCCTGCCAATGCCTTTTCAGTATTAACTTTACGTTTAATATGTGAATGACCTGTTTTCCAATAAATTGTTTCACAATTGTTTTCTAATAAAATTTTATCTTTTGCGTACAAACCTGTTGATTTTACATCTACAACAAATTTAGAATTTTTGTGTTTAGTAGATAAGTTTCTTGCTATTAGTAAACCGATTTTATCAGAGAATATTTCGTTACCTTCATTGTCAATAACACCAACTCGATCTCCATCACCATCAAAACCGAAACCTATATCAGCATTATTTTCTTTAACCGCTTTAGCAATTTCATGAAGCATTTCTAAATCTTCTGGATTAGGATTATATTTAGGAAAGTTCCAATCTAAGTTACAATCTAACTCTATTACCTCGCACCCAATACCCCTTAAAATATCTGGTGCGAAAATACCTGCAGTTCCATTACCGCAAGCAACTACAGCTTTAATCTTTTTATTTATTTTGTTTTTATTAATCAGGTCATTTATATAAATTTTATCGAAATCTTTTATTTCTTTTTCATTTCCATCACCTTTTGAAAACTTTTCATTCAATGTTATTTCTTTTAATTCTCTCATCTCTTCAGGTGCATGAGTTAAGCCTTTTTTGATTCCCATTTTTACACCAGTCCAACCATTTTCATTATGACTTGCTGTAACCATAGCAACTGCATCTGCATCTAAATTAAATTGTGCAAAATAAACCATTGGAGATAATGACAAACCAATATCCTCTATATGACATCCTGTTGACTTTAATCCTTTTTTAAGTGAAGTTTTTATTTCCTCACTGTAAGATCGGTAATCATGTCCAACAATAATTCTTGGATTATCCTTTTTGGTATGATTTTTTATTTGTGTTCCAAGTCCTTTGCCGAGATTCTCTATACCCGCTGAGTTTATGTCTTTCTCATACAACCAACGGGCGTCATATTCTCTAAAACCATAAGGATCTATTTTTAAATTTTTACTCATTTATCCACTACTTACTCTTTTTATGTTAATTTCTTTAAAAAAATTCAATTTTTTTATTGATAATCATATTGTCGCGTTCTATAAATGTTCCGTTGATTAAACGTTTATTTAGTATACTTAATCAAAGCGCCTACAACATATAGTTGTTTTCGCAAAACTAAAACAATATAATAACAAATATGAATAAGATTCTATCTCAAGCCCTCAAGAAAGCTGTCTCCGAATATAGCCCAGAAGTTAAAGAAGTTTCAAAAGCTAATAAGCCTGATTTATTTTCTTTAAATAATGAAACAGAATTATTTCAAAACGACAAAGGTATAATAATTAAAATTGATCGTTCTAAAGATTCAAATCTTACTGATTTTGGTAAAGCAACTTTAAAAGATAGATACCTTGGTTTAAACGAATCTTATCAAGATTTATTTGCAAGAGTAGCAAGCACTTATGCTGATGATAATTTACATGCACAGAGAATTTATAATTACATAAGTAATCTTTGGTTTATGCCAGCAACACCAGTTTTATCAAACGGTGGAACCAAAAGAGGTTTACCTATTTCATGTTTTTTAAATGAAGCATCTGATAGCTTAGGTGGAATTTTAGATCTTTGGAGTGAGAATGTTTGGCTTGCTGCAAAGGGTGGTGGAATTGGAAGCTACTGGGGAAACCTAAGATCTATTGGAGAAAAAATTGGCAGAGTTGGAAAAACTTCAGGAATAATTCCTTTTATTAAAGTAATGGACTCTTTAACAATGGCAATTAGTCAAGGTTCATTAAGAAGAGGTTCTGCTGCTTGTTATCTTCCAATTGATCATCCTGAGATAGAAGAGTTTATTGAAATGAGAAGACCAACTGGTGGAGATCCAAATAGAAAAGCATTAAATTTACATCATGGTGTTTTAGTTTCAGATGCTTTCATGAGAGCAGTTGAAACAGATGAACAATGGGCATTAAAAAGTCCAGCAGACGGAACTGTTCAGCAAACTATTTCTGCAAGAAATTTATGGATAAGATTGTTAACAGCTAGAATTGAAACAGGTGAACCTTATATAATTTATATAGATACAGTTAACCGACAAATTCCTCAGCATCATAAGTTAGCAAATCTTACTGTTAAAACTTCTAACTTATGTAGTGAAATAACTCTTCCCACAGGAATTGATAAAGATGGTAGAGATAGAACAGCGGTGTGCTGTTTATCATCTTTAAATTTAGAAAAATATGAAGAATGGAAAGATGATCCAGATATGATTAGTGATGTAATGAGATTTTTGGATAATGTGTTATCTGATTTCATTAACAAAGCTCCTGAACAATTTAAAGATGCTAAATATTCTGCTGAAAGAGAGAGAAGTGTTGGTTTGGGCGTGATGGGTTTCCATTCTTTCTTACAGAAAAATAGAATTCCACTTGAGTCTGTAATGGCAAAATCATGGAATAAAAAAATATTTAAAAACATTCACGAAAAAGTTAATCAAGCTTCTAAAGATTTAGCTGAAGAAAGAGGAGCGTGTCCTGATGCTGCAGAGTATGGTTATCAAGAAAGATTTTCTAATAAAACTGCAATTGCACCAACAGCATCAATTTCTATTATTTGTGGAGGAGCTTCTCCAGGAGTAGAGCCCATTGCAGCAAACAGCTATACTCACAAAACTTTATCTGGTTCGTTTAATGTGAGAAACAGATATCTTGAAGAAATTCTTGAAAGTCACGGTAAAAATGATGAGGAAACTTGGTCTAGTATTACTACAAACCAAGGTTCCGTTAACCATTTGGATTTTTTAACTGATTTAGAAAAAGATGTATTTAAAACTGCATTTGAACTTAATCAAAGCTGGATAATTGAATTGAGCGGAGACAGAACTCCTTTTATTTCACAAGCTCAGTCAGTTAACTTATTTTTACCTGCAGATGTTCATAAAAAAGAATTACATAAAATTCATTTTGATGCGTGGAAGAAAGGTTTAAAGAGCCTTTACTATTGTAGATCAAAATCAATTCAAAGAGCTGAGAATGTTAACGACTCTAAGTCAACAGACATAATGGCTAATGTATATAAAAATAAATCAACCGAAAATAGTGAACCAGAGTACGAGGAGTGTTTATCATGTCAGTAGCAGAAAAAGTTAAGTCAGAAATTATTCAACCACAAAAAAACAATAATGGATTGCTTGTTGCAAATCCAGTTTACAAGCCTTTTAGATACCCATGGTGTTATGATGCATGGTTAACTCAACAAAGAATTCACTGGTTACCAGAAGAAGTTCCACTTGGAGACGATGTTAGAGATTGGCAAAAAAATCTTTCAACATCAGAAAAAAATTTATTAACACAAATTTTTAGATTTTTTACACAAGCAGATGTTGAAGTTAGCAACTGTTACATAAGACATTACATGAATGTATTTAAACCAACCGAAGTATTAATGATGATGTCTTCTTTTGCTTCAATGGAAACTGTTCACATTGCTGCTTATTCACATTTGTTAGATACAATTGGTATGCCAGAGTCTGAGTATTCAGCATTCATGAAGTATAAAGAAATGAAAGATAAATACGATTACATGCAAGGTTTTGATGTTAAATCAAATCATGATATTGCAAAAACAATTGCTGTATTTAGTGCTTTCACAGAAGGTCTTCAGTTATTTGCAAGTTTTGCAATTTTGTTAAACTTTCCAAGACATAACAAGATGAAAGGAATGGGTCAGATTGTTACTTGGTCGGTGAGAGACGAAACATTGCATTGCAATTCGATGATCAGATTATTTAAAGATTTCATTAAAGAAAATCCAGAAACATGGACACCTCAATTGAAAAAAGAAATTTATGAAGCTTGCAGAACAATTGTTGAGCATGAAGATGCTTTTATCGATTTAGCTTTTCAAATGGGTCCAATGGAAGGTTTAACTGCAGATGATATTAAAAAATATATTCGATTTATTGCAAATAGAAGATTAGATCAATTAGGATTAGAAGCGATCTATGACATTGATAAAAACCCATTAACTTGGTTAGATACAATGTTAAATGCTGTAGAGCACATGAACTTCTTCGAAGGAAGAGCTACAGAATATTCTAAAGCGTCAACCCAAGGAACTTGGGCAGAAGCATTTAGTTAATAAATATAATTGTATTATCTGTAATTTAATTCCATTACTTTTCGATGCTTGCTACCTTTATATTTAGCAAGCGGTCGAATAAGTTTGTTTGCAGCATGTTGCTCCATAATATGCGCTGACCAACCGGTAATTCTAGAAATAACAAATATAGGTGTGAAAAAATCAGTATCAAATCCCATTAAATGGTACATTGGACCAGTAGGGTAGTCCACATTAGGATGTATATTTTTCTTTTTGATCATAACTTTTTCAACAATGTCATAAATTTTTTCAAACTTTTTATCTTTTTTAAGTTTAGCAACTTTACCAAAATAATTTCTCATAGTTGGAACTCTAGAGTCTCCTGATTTATAAACTCTATGACCAAAGCCCATAACTACTTCTTTATTTTTAAGGGCATTGTTAATCCATTTTAATGCATTTTCTGGTTTTTTAATTCTGTTCATCATGTGCATCACTTCTTCATTAGCACCACCATGTAATGGACCTTTTAAACTAGCAATTGCACCAGTTATCGCCCCATGAATATCAGACAAACTACTTGTAATTGTTCTAGCAGTAAAAGTTGAAACATTGAAACTGTGCTCAGCGTACAATATTAGAGAAACATCAAACGCTTTAACAATTTCTTTTTGAGGTACTTTTCCAAAACACATGTAGAAAAAGTTTTCTGCAAAAGTTAAATTCTTTTTAGGTTTAATTATTTTTTTACCACTTCTAATTCTATAAAAAGCAGCAAGAGCTGTAGGAGTTTTTGCAAAAATTCTTAATGCTTTTCGCATATTGGCTTCCGGAGTGGAGTTGGAGGTTTCTTTATCTTCTAATCCCATTACACTAACAGCTGTTCTTGCAACATCCATCGGATGAGATTTTTTTGGCATGTGTTTTATAATTTCATATAAATTTTTTGTAAGCTCTCTATTGTTTCTCTCTTCTTTTTCAAACTGCCTTAATTGGATAGTGTTAGGTAAATCTTTGTTTAAAATTAAATAGGCAACTTCTTCAAATCTGCAGTATTCACATAAATCTTGAGCAGCATAACCTCTATATGTCAGAGAGTTAATCTCCGGCATAACTTTTGAAACTTCAGTTTCATCTACAACAATTCCAAGCAAACCTTTTTTAATATCATCACTCATTATTCATGTCCTTCTGTACTAAAATTATAAATTTTTTCATCTAAAGAATTATATTTTTCGTATTCTACTAATTCATACAATCTTTTTCTTGTTTGCATCTTATCTATTATATTATTTTGATGTCCATTTGCATAAATGTCTCTTAATCCATCTTCAACGTTTTTCATTGCTAGTCTTTGAGTAGTTACTGGATATATAACAATATTATAGCCAAGGTTTTCTAACTCTTTATAGTTAAATAATTTGGATTTACCAAATTCTGTCATATTAGCTAACAAATAACATGAAAGTTCTTTTCTTACTTTTTCAAAATCTTTTTCATCATGTAAAGCTTCAGGGAATATAATTTCTGCTCCAGCATCAATATAAGCTTTACATCTATCAATCATTTTATCAATTCCCTCAACACTTTTTGCATCTGATCGTGCTATAATTTTAAAATTTTGATCTTTTTTTGCAGCTACACATTCTTTTATTTTTGAAACCATAGCCTCTGTTGAAACAAGTTCTTTATTATCTAGATGCCCACATCTTTTTCTTTCAATTTGATCTTCCAAATGAACACCAGTTAATCCAAACTCTTCGAAAGTTTCTATAGTTTCTTTGCAAGATTTAAATCCTGTATCTATATCAACAATCGTTGGAAGATTTGTAACTCTGGAAATTAAGTAGGATCTAGTACTCACATCTTGAAGAGTTGTTAAACCAATATCTGGAAAACCAAGATCATTGGCCATAACACCACCTGATACGTAAACTGCATCATAACCAATTTCCTCAATTAATTTCGCTGTTAGAGGATTGTAAGCTCCAGGAACTCTTAGAATTTTATTTGATTTAAGTTTTTGGTCAAAATCAATTCTTTTTTGGCTTGGTTCTTTTTCAACAAAGTGCATTAAAAAATTCCTTTTTTCAAATTTCTTTTTAACTTACTTTTTTTAATCTCAATATTTAGTTTGTCTAATTGACCAGCTTTTAAGTTTTTTAAATTTTGAACATTTCTTAAAAAACGATCACTCGCTTTTTTATCTAAAATGCCATCTGTTAGAGTTAAAAATTTATTTATATAATTTTCTCTTTTAAATGGTCTTGCTCCATATGGATGAGCGTCAGCTTTATCTAGTTCCTCAGTTACTTTTTTACCACTGTTCAATGTAACAACTACTTTTGCTCCAAAAGATTTCTTTTTTGGATCTGGATCATGATATTTTTTTGTCCATTTTTTATCTTCATAGGTTGTTATTGAATTCCATATTTTAATAGTACTTTTTCTATTAGCTCTTGATTTTGTATAAGATTTTACATGATGCCAATCACCATCTTCTAGGGCGACTGCAAAAATATACATAATAGAGTGATCCAATGTTTCTCTACTTGCATTTGGATCCATTTTTTGTGGATCATTTGCACCTGTTCCAATTACATAATGTGTATGATGACTTGTATAAATATCTATTTTTTTGACTTGATTTAAATTTGGTATTTTAGTTTTTAATTTCTTTGCAAGATCAATTAAAGCCTGAGATTGATACTCTGCAGAATATTCTTTTGTATAAGTTTCTAAAATAGCTTTTTTACTTTCTCCTTTTTTGGGTAATGGAACTTTATATTTTGCTTTTTTTCCATCAAGTATCCTTGCTATTACACTGTCTTCACCTTCATAAATTGGACTTGGAGCACCTTCACCCCTCATAACTCTATCAACAGCCTCTATTGCAAGTTTCCCTGCATGTGCAGGCGCATATGCTTTCCAGCTAGAAATTTCTCCTTTTCTTGATTGTCTTGTAGAAATAGTTGTGTGTAGTGCTTGCTGAACTGCTTGATAAATTGTTTCAGTATTTAATTTTAACATGGATCCTAATCCTGCAGCAACACTTGGACCTAAGTGAGCAATGTGATCTACTTTATGTTTATGTAAACAGATACCTTTAACTAAATTCACCTGAACTTCATAAGCAGTAATAATTCCTCTTAATAGATCTAAACCACTTTTTTTATTTTGTTGAGCTACGCTTAAAAGTGGCGGAATGTTATCACCTGGATGACTGTAATCTGCAGCTAAAAAAGTATCATGAAAATCAAGTTCTCTTACAGCAGTTCCATTTGACCAAGCTGCCCATTCGCAATCAAATTTTAATTTTGAATTAACACCAAAAAGAGTTGCTCCATTTTTCCTAGAATGCTTTAAAGCCATTTCTCTAGATGAAACTACTGGTCTCCTATTTAAAGAAGCAATAGCAACTGAAGCATTATCAATTATTCTATTGATCACCATTTCAACTGCTTCTTTGTTTAATTTGGCATTATCACTTGCAATTTCTGCAATTTTCCAGGCAAGTTGTTTTTTCTTAGGTAAATGAATTTTAGACGGAAAAACTTTAACTGTATGTAGTAACAAAATAACTCCTTATAAGTAATTTTGTTTTAATAGCTAAAATAAATTAATCAATATTAAAGATATTCAGATATGATTTTTTCGATACCTACAAAATCTTTTATTAGGTGATTATGGTATATTTCATCAGTTTTTTTTTCAGTGTATCCATCCTCAAGCAATATCATTGGAATCTCTGCAGCTTTTGCAGAATTAGCGTCTGTTTCACTATCTCCAATCATAATAGTTTTTTTTAAATCACCATCTAAAATTTCTACAACTGTAGTCAAATGTCTTGGATCAGGCTTACAATAATCAAATGTATTGTACCCTGCTACATATTCAAAATAATCATAAATTCCAATTTTTTTTAAAAGATCAACAGCTAGATGTTCTGTTTTATTAGTACATACAGCCATAGAGATATTTTCATTTTTACACCAATTTAAAAAATCTTTTATGCCATTAATTAAAACACTTTCTCTAAGAATATTTTTGCCATAATAAGATATGAATTCATCAGTCATATCACTTTTAACTTTCTCATTAATACTAGTCAGTTCTTTTTTTGCTTGGCTCCATATTGACTTGCCAATCATAGCACCAGCACCTTTTCCAACTGAACTTTTTAAATCATTTAGTGATTTTGTAGGGTATCCAAATTTTTTCATTACATGATTGTGCGCAAGCATCAAATCTGGCGCTGTATCAACCAATGTTCCATCTAAATCAAATAATATAGTAAATTTTTGTTTCATATTAAAAGTATTTTAAAGAAATAATTTGTGAATTAATTAACATATATACTTAATGTAAAGAAAATCTAGATGAAACCTACAAAGCAGCAAAATAATCAAAACAAACTTCGAAATAAGTTTTTAAAAGCTGGTGTTAAAATGACAGGTCCTGAAACTATTTTTTTTTCAAATGATACAAAAATAGGAAAAGGAGTTACAATCGAACCATATGTGGTAATTGGTTCTAAAGTTAAAATAGGAAATAACGTTGTAATTAAATCTTTTTCACATTTAGAATCTTGTAAGGTAGAAAATAAAGTTGAGATAGGTCCTTATGCAAGAATTAGACCCGATACAATTCTTAAAGAAGGTTCAAAAGTAGGTAATTTTGTAGAGATTAAAAAATCAACTGTTGGAAATAAATCAAAAATTAATCATTTATCTTATGTTGGAGATAGCGATATTGGTAAGATGGTAAATATTGGTGCTGGAACAATTACTTGTAATTATGATGGTGTAAAAAAAAGTAAGACAATAATTAAAGATAAAGTATTCATAGGATCAAATTCATCTTTAGTAGCTCCTGTAAAAATTGACAAAGAAAGTATTGTTGGTGCTGGGTCTGTAATAACAAAAAATGTTAAAAAAAAATCTCTAGCACTAACTAGATCTGTACAAGTGGAAATTAAAAATTATAAGAGAAAGTCAAAATAAATTATGTGTGGAATTATAGGAATATCTAGCAACAAATCTGTTTCTGCAAATATTATAAATTCTTTAAAAAAACTTGAATATAGAGGTTATGACTCTGCTGGGGTTGCAACTTTATTTGATGGTCAGTTAAATGAAGTTAAATCTGAAGGAAGAGTTGATAATTTAGAACAAAACTTTGATCTAAAATCTTTAAAAGGAAATATAGGGATAGGCCATGTCAGATGGGCTACTCATGGAATTCCTAATCGTATTAATGCCCACCCACACTCATCAGACAATGTGTCTGTTGTGCATAATGGAATAATAGAGAACTCAACAATTTTAAAAAAACACTTAATTAATAAAGGCCATGCTTTCAAATCTCAGACTGATACCGAGGTAATTGTTCATTTAATCACAGAAAATTTAAAAACTATGGAACTTGAAGAGGCATTAACCAAAACTTTAAAACAACTTCATGGAAGTTTTGCATTAGGTATAATTTTTAAAGATATGCCTGATTTGATTGTAGGGGCGAGAAGAGGATCACCATTAGCTGTTGGTTATGGTCCTAATGAAAATTACCTAGGGTCAGACTCATATGCTTTAAAATCTATGACAAACAAAATTACTTATCTTGATGATGGAGAGTTTTGTATTGTTAAAAAAGATCAAGTTCATTTTTATAATGAAGAGGGCAAGAAAATTAACAAAAAAATTTTAGAATTATCATCTAATGAGTCAAGTTATGACAAAGGTGACTTTAAACATTTCATGGCTAAAGAAATAGAAGAGCAGCCCGTAACAGTAAAAACTGGAATCAAAGAGTATTTAGATAGTGTAAATAATGAGATAAATATTTTCAATTTTCCATGGAGAATCAACGAAATTAAATCAGTTACTTTAATTGGTTGTGGTACAGCTTATCATTCATGCTTAATGGCAAAATATTGGTTTGAAGAATTAACTTCTTTAGATGTTAATATCGATATAGCTTCAGAGTTTAGATATAGAAAAAATAGATTTAAAAAGGATAGTTTATATATTTTTGTATCTCAGTCTGGTGAAACTGCAGATACTTATGCAGCTTTAGATCTTTGTAACAAAAATAACATGAAAACATGCGCTGTAGTTAATGTAATTGAAAGCTCAATAGCAAGAGACTCAAATTTTGTTTTACCAATTCACTGCGGACCTGAAATTGGGGTTGCATCTACAAAAGCTTTCTTAGGTCAAATACTTGTTTTATATATTTTAGCTTTAAAAATTGGATCTTTGTCTGGTGAAATTGATAAAAAAAATTATCAAGATAAAATTAAAGATCTCAAAAACTTACCAAGCTTAATAGAAAAAACTTTATTAATTGATAATGATATTCAAGCAATCTCTTCAACATTCAATGAAGCTAAAGGATCTATGTTTCTTGGAAGAGGTTTTTCTTTCCCAATAGCCTTGGAAGGTGCGTTGAAATTGAAAGAATTATCTTATGTTCATGCAGAGGGTTATCCAGCAGGTGAAATGAAACATGGACCACTTGCTTTAATAGAGGAGGGAATGCCAGTTGTTGTTCTGGCACCAAGAGACAGTTACTATAAAAAAACAATTTCCAACATGCAGGAAGTTATAGCAAGAGGCGCCAAAGTTCTTTTAATCACAAACAAAAGCAAGGATGAGATTTTTTCAGAGAATATTTGGGAAACTATTGAGGTTGAAAATACCAATGATGATTTATTACCATTCCTTTTAACAATTCCACTTCAAAAACTTGCATATTATTCGGCTTTGAAAATGGGTTATGATATAGATAAGCCTAGAAACTTAGCTAAATCAGTCACAGTTGAATAAAGTTTAAACTCTGCTAAAACACCCCCAGGTTGAATATGAAAAATTGGAAAAAAAATAGTTGGAGAAAATATCCGGTTAAACACATACCGGAGTATCCAGATAAAAAAGAACTAAATAAAGTTTTAGATAAAATTGGAACTTTTCCACCTTTAGTATTTGCTGGAGAGACTAGGCACCTAAAAGATCAATTAGCTGATGTTGTAGATGGAAAAGCATTTTTACTTCAGGGTGGAGATTGTGCAGAGAGTTTTGCCGAATTTAATCCTGATAATTTAAGAGATACATTTAAATTAATTTTGCAAATGTCTTTAGTTTTAACTTATTCAGCTTCTTTACCAGTTGTGAAAGTTGGAAGAATTGCTGGTCAATTTTCAAAACCAAGAAGTTCTCCAGTTGAAAATAAAGATGGTGTGGAGCTTCCTAGTTATTTAGGTGACAACATAAATGGAATGGAATTTACTGAAAAAGCAAGAATTCCTGATCCAAAAAGATTATTTAAAGCTTATTCTCAATCTGCTTCAACTCTAAACCTTATAAGAGCATTTTCAAAAGGAGGTTTTGCAGATTTGAACAAAGTTCATTTATGGAATTTAGGTTATATTAAAAAAAGTCCTGAAGCCAAAAAATTTAAAGATCTAGAGGATAAAATTGCAGATGCCATAGCATTTATGCGAGCTTGTGGAATTACATCAGATTTCAATAATAGATTATACACTGTGAATTTTTGGACATCACACGAAGCGTTGCTATTACCTTTTGAAGAAGCAATGACTAGAACAGATTCTACTACAGGTGAGAACCATGATACCTCAGCTCATTTCGTGTGGATAGGAGACAGAACAAGACAGCTTGATGGAGGACATGTAGAATTTTGTAGAGGAATTGAAAATCCTATAGGAATCAAATGTGGACCAACTCTAAAACCAGATGATTTAATTAATTTATGTAACCGAATTAATCCAAAAAATGAAAAAGGTAAAATAACCCTAATTTCAAGATTTGGAGCAGATAATGTTTCAAAATTTTTACCAAAATTAATTAGAGCAATTAAAAAAGAAGGATTGAATGTAATTTGGTCTTGTGACCCATGCCATGGGAACACAATTAAAGCTGCAACAGGTTTCAAAACTAGACCATTCAATAGTGTACTAAATGAAGTTAAAAATGTTTTTGCATGTCACCAAAGTGAAGGAAGTTATGCAGGAGGTCTTCACATTGAATTAACTGGTCAAGATGTAACTGAATGTATTGGTGGAGCACAAAAAATTTCTGAAGAAGATCTTTCTTCAAGATACCATACTCATTGTGATCCTAGGTTAAATGCTAATCAAGCTTTAGAATTAGCATTTATGATTTCAGATGAGATTAAAAAGAATAGCTCATATTCTAAAAATGCAGATAGAGCGGCATCTTAAGGCATTGTAAAATCTATATAATAAAATAATTTATAAATTATGAATGCCTCAGAAAAAGCCAAGTTTATATCTAATTGGATTAAAAACTATGTAGACAATATGCCTTCAAAGGCACAATCTCTTGTTATAGGAATATCTGGTGGTATCGATTCATCTGTTTCTAGCACCTTAAGCGCGATGACTGGTTTAAAAACAATAGTTTTATCGATG
This sequence comes from Candidatus Pelagibacter sp. HIMB1715, assembly GCF_052047595.1. Lineage (NCBI taxonomy): Bacteria > Pseudomonadati > Pseudomonadota > Alphaproteobacteria > Candidatus Pelagibacterales > Candidatus Pelagibacteraceae > Candidatus Pelagibacter > Candidatus Pelagibacter sp. HIMB1715. Next base: position 92,158 of record NZ_JBNAJY010000004.1, read on the forward strand.
CCAATTAAACAAAAATCACATCAACATGATCTAAGCTTAAAACATCAGGAATGGTTAGTAAAAAATTTTAAAAATGTTGAAGCTCATACAATTAATTTAGATGAATTGTTTTTGGCATTTAGTTCAAGTTTATCTAAATTTGACAATGAGCATGGAATGGCAAATTCTAGAGCCAGATTAAGAATGACTACACTTTACCAAGTTGCTGCAGCTAATAAAGGAATAGTAGTTGGAACTGGAAACAAGGTAGAAGACTTTGGTGTAGGATTTTACACAAAATATGGAGATGGAGGTGTAGATATCTCTCCTATAGCAGATTGTAATAAAACTCAAGTTTGGGAGCTTGGCAAAGAACTTGGTATTTTAAATGAAATTATTGAAGCAGCACCTACAGATGGTTTGTGGGATGACGGTAGAACAGATGAAGGTCAGCTTGGTTTAAAATACGAAGAGCTTGAGGAAGCTATGGATAATCCTAAATCTTCCAATAGAGCAAAATACGAAACCATTAGAAAACAAAATTTGCATAAAATGGAGCCTATTCCAGTATGCAAAATTCCAAATTAATCAAATAGATTCACAAATCTATAATTTAAGTATATTTCTAAAATTATGAGTAATGATATTTTTTTAACAAACAATCTTACAAACAAAAAAGAAAAATTTGTTCCAATAAATGAACAAAATATAAGAATGTATGTTTGTGGACCAACAGTTTATGATGATCCTCATATTGGTAATGCTAGACCAATAGTTGTTTTTGATATCCTTTATAAAATTTTTAAGAAAAAATATTCAAAAGTTACCTATGTTAGAAATATTACAGATGTAGATGATAAAATTATTAAATCTTCAAAAGAAAATAATATTTCAATTTCAGAGTTAACAAATAAAGTTACAGAAAGTTTTGGTGAAGATTGCAATTATTTAAATTGTGAAACACCAACTCATCAACCCAAAGCAACTGAAAATATTGATTTGATGATTAAAATGGTTTCTGAATTAATCAAAAAAGGATTTGCTTATGAGAATAACAGCCATGTTTATTTTGAGGTTAAAAAGTTCAGTGATTATGGTCAACTATCAAACAAAAAACTAGAAGAGCTAATTGCTGGATCAAGAATTGAAATAAGTGAAAATAAAAAAAATTCAGAAGATTTTGTTTTATGGAAACCATCAGCAAGTGACGAACCTTCTTGGGATTCTCCATGGGGAAAAGGAAGACCTGGATGGCATTTAGAATGTTCAGCAATGTCAAAAAAATTTTTAGGAGATGAGTTTGATGTTCATGGAGGTGGTATTGATTTAATATTCCCCCATCATGAAAATGAAATAGCGCAATCAAGATGTGCTAATGACACAAAGATGTTTGCTAATTTTTGGTTGCACAATGCATTTATTACTATGTCCAATGAAAAGATGGCAAAGTCTCAGGGCAATATTTTAAAAATAAAAGATTTTAGAAATAATATAAGTGGCCAGGTTTTAAGATTAGCTCTAATGAGTGCGCATTACAAACAACCATTAGATTGGAATAATAAGCTTTTAGAAGATTGTCAGAATACAATTAATAAATGGTACAATGTTTATGTAGATAGTAAAATCAATACAGATATCTCTGATGAAATTCTTGAACCCCTGTATGATGATTTAAATACACCAGGTTACATTGCAAATTTACATAAATTATATGAAAAAGCACAAAAAGGTGATGACAATGACAAGGCTTTATTTGTTTCTGCTTGTCAATTTGTAGGTTTATTAAATCAAAATAAAGAGGAGTGGTTAAGTTTCAAGAAAAGTAAAGCCTCTATTTCTGAAGAAGAAATATTGAAGAAAATTGACGAAAGAAACAAAGCAAGAGAGAAAAAAAATTATGAAGAAGCTGATAAAATTAGAAATGAACTCTCAGACAAAGGTGTTTTAATAGAAGATAAAGATGGTAAAACGATTTGGAAATTTAAATGAGTAAAGAGCAACTTTATATATTTGATACAACTTTACGTGATGGTGCACAGACACAAGGTGTAGATTTTTCTATCGATGATAAAGAGAAAATTTCATCTGCACTGGACTTATTGGGTGTTGATTATGTTGAAGGAGGTTGGCCAGGAGCTAATCCAACAGATACAGAATTTTTTAATAAAGATCATAATTTTAAATCAACTAAATTAACTGCGTTTGGTATGACAAAAAAATCAGAGCATAGTGCTGAAAATGATCCAATGTTATCATCATTAATAAATTCAAAAAGCTCATCTGTTTGTTTATTTGGTAAATCATGGGATTTTCAAGTGAAAGTTGCCTTAGGAATAACTAACGAACAAAATTTAATGAACATAAGTGAAAGCGCTAAACATATAGTAAAATCAGGTAAAGAATTTATGTTTGATGCTGAACATTTCTTTGATGGTTATAAATCCAATCCAGAATACGCTTTGTCTTGTTTAAAAGCTGCGTTTGAAAATGGAGCTAGATGGATTGTATTGTGTGATACTAATGGTGGGACGCTACCACATGAAATTTCTAAAATTGTAACTGAAGTAACCAAACATATTCCGGGAAAAAATTTAGGAATACACGCTCATAATGATACTGAAAATGCAGTAGCAAATAGTCTTGCTGCAGTTCAAGCTGGCGTAAGACAAGTTCAAGGTACTATAAATGGATTAGGTGAAAGATGTGGTAATGCAAACTTGATGTCATTAATACCCTCATTCTTTTTAAAGAAAGATTTTTTTGATAAATTTGAACTAAGTATCAAGAGAGAAAATTTAAAAAATTTAACTCAATGCTCAAGATTACTAGATGAAATATTAAATAGAAAACCTAACAAACATTTACCTTATGTTGGTGCATCAGCTTTTTCCCACAAAGGTGGAATGCATGTGTCTGCAGTTCAAAAAGATCCAAAAACTTATGAGCACATCAATCCTGAAGAGGTTGGAAATTCTAGAAATATTGTAGTTTCAGATCAATCAGGACAATCAAATATAATGTCTAGATTAAATTCAATTGGGATTAATGTTCAGAAAAGTGACCCAAAAATAAAAAAACTTTTAGATGAAGTAAAAGATAGAGAGTTCATTGGTTATAGCTATGATGGTGCAGATGCATCTTTTGAACTACTTGCAAGAAGATTGATGGGAGAGATACCAAGATATATTTCAATTAATGAGTATGATGTTTCGGTAAAGAAAGATAAAACTGGAGAGATTATATCTTATGCTAAAGCTCAATTAGAGGTAGATGGAGATAAAATTTTATGTGAAGGGCAAGGAAACGGACCTGTTAATGCTTTAGATAATGCAATCAGAAAGAATGTAAATAAACTTGCTAAATATTCTGAGTATTTGAAAGATTTAAGACTTGTTGATTACAAAGTTAGAATTTTAAATACAGGTACAGAAGCAGTTACCAGAGTTAGTATTGAAAGCACAGACTCCAAAGGAGTGAACTGGTTCACAATTGGAGTATCACCTAATATAATTGACGCCTCATTTAAAGCTTTAGTGGATAGTTTAGATTATAAATTATTTAAGGATAAAGCGCCTGGAAGTTTGTAAAAATGAAAATTAAAAAATTTTCAGAAAAACCAAAAGATATTGATAGTAGAATAGGGGCAAAACCTATTGTTTGTTATCCAAATACCACAATTGAAGATAAAAATTTAAAAATTCTACATTCTGCAAGAGAACATTTGATTAAAAAAAATGAAGTGATTATTCCTCCTAGAGATGCAAAAACGTTCGAGGTAAAATTTGGTGAGTTTTTTAGAATTGAAAGTGTAGATGGCCCACAAGTAGGAGATCTAAATTTATTTAATTTAAATAATTTAGAGGAAAAATTTTATTCAGGAAAAACAAGAGCTTTATATGGAACTCATCTTTCTGTTGGAGATAAAATGTTTAGTAGTTTTCCATATCTAAGGTCTTTAGCTACTATAACTTGGGACACATTGGATTGGTATGATTATGATAAAGACGGTGGTTCTGTCCATGATGTAATTGGTACTAGATGCGATCCTTATACTTCAAAACTTTTAAGTGATAATGATTACCACTATTGTTGTCATTCAAATCTAACAAGAGCACTAGTTAAAGAAAAAAATGTTCAGTTAGATCATGCTGAAAAAATAGTTCATGATGTATTAAATGTATTTATGCTTACTGGTTTTACTAATGATACTAAGCAATACTTTATGAAAGCTAGCCCTGTTAGGCCAGGGGATTATCTGGAGTTTTTTGCTGAAACAGATTTGTTGGGTGCTCTTTCAGCTTGTCCTGGGGGAGATTGTGGATCTGAACACTCTTCTGATGTTGCAAAATGTTATCCATTAAAAGTTTCTATTTGGTCTGTAGATCTCAAGTATTTAACAGACATTAAACCATCTGCAGTTTCTAGTTATAACAGAAATCATGGCATTGATTAATGTCAGCTAATAATATTTCTTTCATTTTACATAAGCCTCAGCTTTCAGAAAATATTGGAGCTTGTGCAAGAGGAATGAAAAATTTCAATTTTCAGAAATTAGTTGTTGTAGATCCTAAACCAATATTTCCTAACGATAAAATTTTAGCAACTTCTGTTGGAGCTAAAAATATTATTAATAAAACAAAGAATTATGAAAATTTAGAAAGATCTTTAAAGAATATCGATATTGTTATCGCAACATCTGCGAGATTTAGAAATAAAAATATTAAGCATATTCAATTAGAAGATTTAAAAAAAATTAATTATAAAAAAAAGATAGCCTTTCTGTTTGGATCAGAAGCATCAGGTTTATCTAACAATGAAATTAGTTATGCCAATTACACCCTTCAAATTCCAACAAATCCTGATTTTAAGTCATTAAACCTCTCTCATAGTTTGATAATTATTGCTCAATATGTATCAAGTATTCTTAATTCAAAAGTGTCCTCTTTTAATAAATCAAATAAAGTAAAATCTGCCTCAAAAAAAGAGATTGTTGCTATGGCTAATTTATGCATCCAGAATCTAGAGGAGATTAATTTCTTCAAATCAAAAGAGAAGAAGCCAATAATGCTTGAAAACTTAAGAAATATCTTTTACCGAATGGAATTATCAACTAAAGAAACACGTATTTTATCAGGTGTATTTGCGAGTTTAGGTAAAAAACGTTGATTGACAAAAGTAAGAGTAAGTTTATAAAGCCCACTATTAAATGACAAAAAGATTAAACTCTAAACATAAAGTAGACAGAAGATTAAAGGTTAACCTATGGGGAAGACCAAAAAGTCCTTTTAATACTAGAGCTTATGGACCTGGCCAACATGGTCAAACAAAAACATCGAAGCCTTCAGATTATGGAATTCAGTTGCAAGCTAAGCAAAAATTAAAAGCATATTACGGAAATATTAACGAAAAACAGTTCAGAAATATTTATAAAAAAGCAGTTATGCTTAAGGGTGATACAGGTGAAAATTTAATTGGTCTTTTAGAGAGAAGATTAGATGCAATTATTTATAGAGCAAAATTTGCAACTACTATTTTTTCAGCTAGACAATTAATTAATCATGGTCATGTAAGAGTTAATGGTAAGAAAGTAAATATTGGAAGCTATTTAGTAAAAGAAGAAGATACAATTGAAATTAGAGACAAATCTAAGCAATTAGCAATCATTGATATCGCTCTAGCAAATAAAGAAAGAGAAACACCAGAATATATTCAAATGGATGAGAAAAATAAAAAATTAAAATTTGTGAGAATTCCTAAATTTGAAGAAGTTCCTTATCCTGTAATAATGGAACCTAATCTTGTAATTGAATATTACTCTAGATAATTTCTAAATTTAATTTTTAAAATTAATACCTTTATCTTCAAGAACTTTTTTAAGTTCTCCATTTTCGTACATTTCTTTTACGATATCACATCCACCAACAAATTCTTTTTTAATATACAATTGAGGAATTGTTGGCCAATCACTGTAAACTTTAATACCTTCTCTGATGTTTTGATCTTCTAAAACATTTACTCCTTTAAAATTTACTTCAAGAATTTTTAACATGTTTGAAACAGCCATTGAAAAACCACACTGTGGAGCATCTGGAGTTCCTTTCATAAATAAACAAACATCATTGTTGTCTATATGATTTTGAATTATATTTTTTGTATTATCGTCCATTATTGCTCCTTTGTTTTAATTGCTAGGGCATGTAATTCATTTCCCATACGCCCTTTTAAAGAATTATATACCATTTTATGTTGTTCAATTTTACTTTTTCCTGAAAACTGTGAAGAAGTCACAGTCGCTGAATAATGATTTCCATCACCTGCTAAATCTTGAATTTCTACAACCGCATCAGGCATTGCATCTTTAATTAAACTCTCAATTTCTTTTAAATCCATTGCCATTATTTACTCACATAATCTTTAAGCCACTTTGTATTAGAACTTGTTAATTCGTCAATTGTAACATTTGTCTTATCATCAAAATATAGTTCATTTTCACTGATTGTACCAAGTTCGTCAAAATGAACAGCATTTTTATTCAATATATCTGTGACTTTTTTTAAATCTTTTTTACTAACCTCAATAATGTAACGCCCTTGATCTTCACCAAAGAAATATTCCAATTCGTTGATTAAATATTTTGGTTTATTTAAATTTATTCCTTTTTTACCTTTGATGCACATTTTGGCTACCGCTGTAATAATTCCACCTAAAGAAACATCATGAGCACTTTTGATTAGATTACTTTCGATAAGTTTTAATAATGTTTCTCCATTATTTTTTTCATTAAATAAATTTATTTCAGGAGGAGGGCCATTTTTTTCATCTAATATATTCCTTGCAAATAAAGTTTGATCTAAATGTCCCTCTGTTTTTCCAATAACTAAAACCACATTATCAATATCTTTAAAATCCATAGTGATCATTTTATTATAATCCTTTATCAAGCCCACACCTCCAATAGCAGGAGTTGGCTTTATACCTTCATCTTTAGTTTGATTGTAAAAAGAAACATTTCCTGAAACTACTGGGAATTTTAAATATTCGCTTGCTTCACCAATTCCTTGAACACATTCAACAAACTCACCCATATTCTCTTCATTTTCAGGGCTTCCAAAATTTAAACAATTAGTAATAGCTATAGGTTTTGCACCAACAGCAATTAAATTTCTAAAACTTTCACAAACAACTTGTTTTCCACCGGTAAGAGGGTGAGCCCAACAATATACAGCAGAACTGTCGACTGAAGCAGCTACGGCTTTATTTGTTCCATGCACTCTCACAACTCCAGCATCTCCACCTGGTTTTTGAATAGTATCCCCCATAACTGTATGATCATACTGCTGCCAAATCCATTCTTTGCTACAAATATTTGGGTTTGCTAAAACTTTTTTCAGAACATCTAAAATTTTGAAATTTTTTAAATCTTCTTTTTTAATTTTATTCTTTTTAGGTAGCTTTGCTTTTTTCCATTTACGATTGTACATAGGTGAATTTTCGACCAATGTATTTACTGGGATGTCTGCTACTTTTTCATTGTCAAAGTAAAGTTGTATTTTTTTTGAATTAGTAGTTTTGCCAATTACTGCAAAATCTAAATTCCATTTATCAAATATTTTTTTTGCTTGTTTTTCTTTTCCATTTTCTAAAACAATCAACATTCTTTCTTGGCTTTCAGAGAGCATAATTTCATAAGGTGTCATCTTTGTTTCCCTGCAAGGAACTTTGTTTAGATTTATTTCAATTCCAAGATTTCCTTTTGATGCCATTTCTATACTTGATGACGTTAATCCAGCAGCTCCCATATCTTGTATAGCTATAATTGAGTCTCCAGCCATTAATTCTAAACAAGCTTCCAGTAAAAGTTTTTCAGTAAATGGATCTCCAACTTGAACAGTGGGTTTCTTTTCCTCTATTTTGTCATCAAAACTTGCTGAAGCCATGCTGGCCCCATGAATTCCATCTCTACCTGTTTTTGAACCAACATAAATAACTGGCTTGTTTAAACCAGCTGCTTTTGAGTAAAAAATCTTATCTTTTTTAACCAAACCCAAGGTCATTGCATTAACCAAGATATTTCCATTATATGAACTATCAAAACTTGTTTGTCCCGCAACAGTTGGAACACCCATACAATTTCCATATCCTCCAATTCCATGAACCACACCTCTTAGCAGATTTTTTGTTTTTTTGTGTTGAGGGGAACCAAAATGAATTGAGTTTAAATTTGCAATAGGTCTAGCACCCATTGTAAATACATCTCTCATAATCCCACCAACACCAGTTGCTGCACCTTGATAGGGCTCAATAAAAGATGGGTGGTTATGGCTTTCAATTTTAAAAACAATGGCATCATTATCTTCAATATCAATAACACCAGCATTTTCTCCAGGACCTTGAATAACTTTTTTTCCTTTTGTTGGAAGTTTTTTTAAATGAAGTCTTGAAGATTTATATGAGCAATGCTCATTCCACATTGCAGAAAAAATACCAAGTTCAGTAATATTTGGTGTTCTTTTTAATAATTCACAAATTTTAGCATATTCATCTTTTTTTAAACCATGATCAATAGCTACTTGTTCGTTTACTATCATTTTAAATTATTAATTAAATTATTAAAAAAAATTGAACCATCTTCTCCTGATAAACAATTATCAATCATTCTTTCAGGATGAGGCATCATACCTAAAACATTTTTTTCTTTATTAAAAATACCAGCAATATTTTTAATTGAACCGTTTGGATTGAATTGTTCTTCTATTTTTCCATTTTCATCACAATAATTTATTGCAACTTGTTCATTATCCTCAATTTCTTTTAACTGATCTTTAGTACAAAAATAATTTCCTTCATTGTGCGCAATATGAAATTCTAGGATGTCATTTTTAATATTATTAAAATAATTATTTGTTTTATTATTAATTTTAACGAATACATTTTTGCAAATAAATTCTAAATATTTGTTTCTTAATAACACACCGGGAACTAATCCAGTTTCAACTAATATTTGAAATCCATTACAAATTCCCAGTACCATACCACCAGAGTTAGCAAAATTAATAACTGACCTCATGATTTTTGATTTAGATGCCATACTCCCACATCTTAAATAGTCACCATATGAAAACCCTCCCGGTAATACAATTAAATCACTTTTTGGAAGTTCAGCATCATCATGCCAAACCATTTTATTCTTAAATCCAAATTTTTTTAGAGCAACATCCATATCTCTATCGCAATTGGATCCAGGAAAAGTAATGACAGATGATTTCATTAATTACTTTAGATCAATAATTTTATAGTTTTCAATTACAAGATTGGCTAAAAGTTTTTTGCACATTTCTTCAACTTTATCTTTAGCTTTTTTGGGATCATTTTCTTTTGTATCAATTTCAAAATATTTACCTTGTCTAACTTCATTAACATCATCAAAGCCCATGCCATCTAAAGTTTGATGAATAACTTTACCTTGTGGATCTAGTACATCTTTTTTTAAAGTGATTACTACTGAGATTTTCATTTCTTTTTTCTCTTTACAGATGATAATTTTGTTACATTCACGGCACTTACATTTGATTGTTCGTGCAAAATACCTAATCTTTTAGCAACTTCTGTGTAGGCTGGAATTAAATCACCTAAATCTTTTCTAAATCTATCTTTATCAAGTTTTTTATCAGTAATACTGTCCCAAAGTCTGCATGTATCTGGGCTAATTTCATCTGCTAGTATTACTTCTTGCTTCCCATTAGATTTTAACCTTCCAAATTCTAGTTTGAAATCAATCAATTTAATTCCAACTCCTCTAAACATTCCAATCATAAAGTCATTAATTCTCAGTATCATTTTTTTGACTTTATCAATTTCTTTCTTGCTAGCCCAATCGAAAGCTATTATGTGCTCTTCTGCAATTAGAGGGTCACCTAATTTGTCATCTTTTAAGCAATATTCAATTAATGGTTCTTTTAACACAGTTCCATCCTCAATACCTAATCTTTTAGTGATAGATCCTGTTGCAACATTTCTAACAATAAATTCAATTGGAATTATCTCAACTAGTTTTATTATTTGTTCACGCATATTTAATCTTTTCACTAAATGATTTTTAATTCCTATTTGAGATAAATTTGAAAGAATATGCTCAGATATTCTATTGTTTAAAACACCTTTGCCTTCAATTGTAGTTTTCTTTTGATTATTGAATGCCGTAGCATCGTCTTTAAAATATTGAATAACTAAATTTTTATCATTTGTTGCATAAATGATTTTTGCTTTACCTTCGTATAGTTTTTTCCCTTTTTTCATTATTTAAAAACTCTTCTAAAGATCAAATTCACATTTTTAAAGTGTTTTGCGTAACTAAAAATTGATTTAAGCCTTTTTGTTGTAATTTTGCTCATAATAAACTTATCATTAGATATCACATCAAATAAGTTTAGGTTTTCTGCAAAACATTTTTTTGCATACGATTGAACCATTCTGTAAGATTTTTCTCTACTTAAACCAGATTTAGTTAATTCTAGCATAACTTCTTGAGAGAAAATTAGCCCTTTTGTTATATTCAAGTTTTCTAACATTTTTTTAGGGTAAACAATCATGTTGTCTAAAATATTTGTTAATCTAACTAATGCAAAGTCTGTTGTAATATTTGCATCAGGACCAATGTTTCTTTCAACACTTGAGTGTGAAATGTCTCTTTCATGCCACAGCGCTATATTTTCTAGAGCTGGTATCACAGCACTTCTAACCATTCTAGCTAAACCAGTTAAGTTTTCACTTAAAATTGGATTTTTCTTGTGAGGCATCGCAGACGATCCTTTTTGTTTTTTTGAAAAGTACTCTTGTAATTCATAAACCTCTGTTCTTTGCAAATGTCTTATCTCAATTGCAACTCTCTCAATTGAACCTGCAATAATACCTAAAACTGAAAAATAAAAAGCATGTCTATCTCTTGGGATAACTTGAGTTGAAATTGGCTCAACTTTTAAACCTAGTTTTTTTGCAACGTACTTTTCTACATTTGGACTTATATTTGCAAAAGTCCCAACTGCTCCTGATATTGCACAGGTTGACACCTCATCTATTGCATCTTTAAGTCTTTTTCTGTTTCTTTTAAATTCCTCGTAAAAAGATGCTAATTTTAATCCAAAAGTAACTGGCTCAGCATGAATTCCATGACTTCTTCCCATACATGGTGTCATTTTGTATTTTTTTGCCTGTTTCTTAAGTACTTTTAAAATTTGATCTATATCTTTGAGAATTATTTTTCCAGATTGAACTAATTGAATATTAAAACTGGTATCAAGTACATCTGATGAAGTCATGCCTTGATGTAAATATCTTGCTTTAATTCCTGCTTTTTCTGTAACAGAGGTAAGAAAAGCTATAACATCATGTTTAACTTCGGATTCAATTTTATGTATTCTATTTACATTGATGACTGCTTTCTTTCTAACAATTGAAGCTACCCCTCTTGGTATTTTACTAAGTTTTTCCATAGCCTCAGCAGCTGCAACTTCTACATCTAACCAAATTTTATATTTATTTTCCTCTGACCAAATATCAGTTAGTTCTTTTCGAGAGTATCTTTTAATCATTAATTATAAGTATGGAGGCTTTGAATAACCTTTAGCAGATTCTGTAAAGATTTCATAACCATTTTCAGTAATTCCTAACGTATGTTCAAATTGAGCTGATAAAGATTTATCTTTTGTGACAGCAGTCCAACCATCATTTAACATTTTAACATCATATTTACCTGAATTTATCATAGGCTCTATTGTAAAAGTCATTCCAGGTTTTAACTCTGGTCCTGAGTTTTTATTTCCATAATGTAAAATGTTTGGTGGTTCATGAAATGTTGTACTTATACCGTGACCACAAAAATCTCTAACAACAGAGTATCCTTTTTCTTCAACAAATGATTGAATTTCGTGACCAATATCACCTAATTTAACTCCTGGTTTTAAAATTCTAATTGCTCTCATCATAGACTCGTAAGTAGCATCTATTAGATTGTTTAATTTAATTGGTGTTTTACCAATGCAAAACATTCTACTGGTATCACCATAATGTTCATCTACAATTGCAGTAACATCAACATTTACCGCATCACCATCTCTTAAGACTCTATCTGAAGGAATTCCATGACATACAACATGATTTAATGAAGTACATAAAGATTTTGTAAAACCTCTATAGTAAAGTGGAGCAGAATATCCTCCGTTATCTCTTATAAACTCATATCCCAATTTATCTATATAATCTGTTGAGACACCTTCTTTAATGTTATCAGTTAACATATCAAGTGTCCTTGCTGCTAAATCACCAGCAACTCTCATTTTTTCAAATTTTTCTTTATAATCACTCATCTAAAATTTTAAGTTTTTTATCTATAATAATTTTTTTTGAACTTATATCACATCTATAAGCAAGAAAATTTACCCCAGCTCTTTTAGCTTTTTTATAATTTTCATAATATTCTTCATCGATATCTTTAGCTATTTTAAAATATTTCATATTTTGAATTTGAACTAAAAATATCAGATAACCACTATAACCTTTATTTATGGCATCAATAAGAGTTAATAAATGCCTAGATCCTCTTGAAGTAATGGCATCTGGAAACTCAGCAGTTTCTTTATCTCTAAATAACGTAACGTTCTTGACCTCTACAAAGCTTTTTTTATTTTTTTTTTCTAGTAAAAAATCAAATCTAGTTTCCTTATTAAAGAATACCTCTGGTTTTATTTTATCGTTATTTTTTAATTCTTTGATCAAATTATTTTCGATAGCATGATTTACTATCTTGTTAGCCATATGAGTATTGACACCTACTAAATTTTTTCTTGATTTAATTATTTCAAGTCCAAACTTTAGTTTTCTCTTAGGGTTATTATTTGGTAGCAAATAAACTTCATTACCTTCATCTAATAAACCTTTCATAGAACCCGTGTTAGGACAATGAGCTGTGACAATTTCTTTACCAAGTTTTATGTCGGTAAAAAACCTTTTGTAACGTTTGATTAGTTTGCCTTTTACTAAAGACTTGGTAAATTCCATGAGTAAATTATATATTTCATATGGATAAAAAAGCAAAATTTAAAGCTTCAATTTTAATTATTGGTAATGAAATTTTATCTGGAAGAACACAAGACACTAATACCTCAACATTAGCAACTTGGTTAAATTCTATAGGGGTAAAGGTTGAGGAGGTTAGAGTAATTCCCGATGTAGAAAATATTATAGTTGAAACACTAAATTTACTTAGATTAAAATATGATTATGTTTTTACAACTGGTGGTATTGGACCTACTCACGATGATATAACAGCTCAATCAGTTTCAAAAGCATTTGGAATAAAATACGAAGTTCACAAGGAAGCTTTCAAAATTCTAGAAGAATATTATCAACCTGGAGAATTTAATGAGGGAAGACAAAAAATGGCATGGATGCCTGAAAATGCAAATCTTATTTTAAATCCAACAAGTGGTGCTCCAGGATTTAATGTTGAGAATGTTTACTCACTACCAGGAGTTCCTTCTATATTAAAATCCATGTTAGGTGGATTAACAAATAATATAGTTGGAGGTGAACCAATCAAAAGTTTAACTATAAGTTTAAGAACAGTTGAAAGTGAAATAGCAAGTTCATTAACAAAAGTACAAAATAATAATTTGGACGTAGAGATTGGCAGTTACCCATTTTTTCATGCTGGTAAGCTTGGTGTATCGATAGTTATTAGATCAGAAGATCAAAATAAAATTGATGATTGTAATTCGCAGATTTTAAAATTTGTAAATGAAAAAAAAATTGAGGTAGTTGAGCGCTAATGTTGTATTTTGCTTACGGTAGCAATCTTCATCATTTTCAAATGAAACGAAGATGTAAAGACAGTGTTTTTTTAAAAAAAATAAACTTAAAAGATTTTAAATTAACATTTAGAAGTAAATATAGAGCAGCAGATATAGAGCCAAAAAAAAATTCGATCGTACCAGGTGGATTATTTGAAATATCAAAAAGTGATGAGAAAAAGTTGGATGTTTATGAGGATTTTCCAATTTTATATAAAAAACACTATTTTTATTATTATGGAAAAAAAGTCATGACTTATACAATGGTCAAGAAATCTCCTTTTAAGTTTCCTACAGAAAGATATCTAAACATAGTTAAAAGAGGATATAAAGATTGCAAGTTAGATAAAAAATTTCTCACAAAAGCTTTACAATTTTAATTGAAATGTTTTTACACACAAAATTAGAAGATCAAAAAAATCCAATAAGAGTAGCTTTTATTGGATGTGGAAAATTTGTAAGTATGTTTTTATCTCAATATTCTAACTTAAATAAAATTAAAATTGATAGCATAGTTGACCTCAATATTGATCAAGCAAAAAAAAATTGTTTAAAAAGTGGAGTAAGTGAAGAAGAGGTATCTAAAATTAATTTTACAACTTCTCTTGATCAAATTATTGATAGAAATATTGAAATCTTTATTGAAGCAACAGGAAACCCTATTGTAGGTACTGTCCATGCAGCAAAGATTTTAAAAGAAAAGAAGCATTTGATTTTAGTTAATGTAGAAGCAGATATCACATGTGGAAAATATTTATCAGATTTAGCTAAAGAAAATGGAGTTATTTGTTCAATGGCTTATGGTGACCAACCTTCGTTAATTATAGAACAAATTGAATGGGCTAGACTTAATGGTTTTGAAGTTATTTGTGCTGGAAAAGGAACAAAATACCATCCAAGTTTTGAGTATTCCACACCCGATACAGTTTGGGGTCATTATGGTTTAACTAAAGAAAGGGCAGAGAGTGAGTCAGGAATGAATCCTAAAATGTTCAATAGTTTTTTATGTGGTGATAAATCTGCAATTGAAATGTGCGCAGTAAGCAATGCTGCAAATCTTAAATGTCCCTCTAACGGATTAACTTTTCCTCCAGTTGGGGTATATGATATAGCAAAAAAATTAATACCAAAAAAAGATGGTGGATTAATTGATTTTGAAGGTCAAGTTGAAGTTATATCAAGTATTGATCTAAATAAAAAAGATATTCCTAATGACTTGAGGTGGGGCGTATACATTGTAATTAAAGCTCAAAATGAATATGTAAAAAATTGTTTTAAAGATTATGGAATGGTCACAGATTCCTCTGGAAACTACTCGGCAATATGGAGACCTTATCATTATATTGGTTTAGAACTTGCTCAGTCGATATATTCTATAGCGCTTGATAATAGAGCAACAGGTTATACAAAAAAATATAATGCAGATGTTGCAAGTGTTGCAAAAAAAGATTTAAAAGTTGGTGAAAAGCTCGATGGAGAAGGAGGGTTTTGTGCAAGAGGTAAATTAATTACATCTCAGAATTCAAAAAATGAAATGATTTTACCACTTGGTTTAACAGATAATGCAATATTGAAAAAAAATATCAACAAAGATGAAATAATAAAAATTGGTGATGTTGAGCTTAATTTGCCAAAAGAGGTAATAGAAGCTAGAGATTACCAATACAATTTAATATAGTTGAGTTATAAATAATTGTGGATATAACAGTGAAATTCATTAATGCCCTCGTGGTGAAATTGGTAGACACAAAGGACTTAAAATCCTTGCCGCTTGCGGAGTGCCAGTTCGAGTCTGGCCGAGGGCACCATTAAATGAACAAACTACAAATTATTTCTGATAAAAATAATAAATCCTTAAATATAAAAAATATTTTATTAAAAAAAATTAGTTCTAATAATTTTCAAAACAAAAATTTAACTATTGTTATTGGAGGTGATGGTTTTATGCTCCAAACTCTTAAAAGAAACAAAAATTCTAATAAATTTTTCTATGGAATTAACTCTGGAAACTACGGTTTTCTAATGAACAAATTTTCCTCAAAAGATATAATAAAAAACCTTTCTAAAGCAAATATGGTTTCAATTTCTCCTTTAGAGATGATTGTAAGAAATAAAAATAATCAAATCAAAAAATCTATTGCTATAAATGAAGTTTCTGTATTAAGACAGAGCAGACAAGCAGCTTCGTTATCAATTAAACAAGGTTCTAGGCAAATTATAAAAAAATTAGTTTCTGACGGAGTTTTGGTGTCTACACCTGCTGGAAGCACTGCTTACAATTTATCTGTTCATGGACCTATATTAAGTCTTCATTCAAAAAAATTATCCATATCTCCAATTAGCGCATTTAGACCAAGAAGGTGGAAGGGTAAAATAGTTAATGATAAATCTAAAATTGTTATCACAAATCTCAATCCATCTAAGAGACCCATTAGTGCAGTTGCAGATAATTTGGAAGTAAGAAATGCAAAATCTATTACAGTTAAAATAAATAATAAAATTAAGTTTAATCTTCTCTATGATAAAAATAGAAGTCTACAAAAAAAAATTAAAATTGAACAAATAAGAAAAGAAACAAGTTAGATTTAATGAATAAATTTAATCCAATTATAATAGCTGCTTTAGTTATATTTGTAGGATTTTTTGCATTTAAATTAATGTCATTCTTCGGTTGCTATGTTCGTATCGAGAATTTTGATAAGTGTTTGAAGTTAACTGCTTGGTAAAGAAAGAAGTGGTGCCCCCGCACGGATTCGAACCGCGGACCTATTGATTACAAATCAATTGCTCTACCAACTGAGCTACAAGGGCATGCGCAATAATTATTAATTATTTGTTAAATAATCAACTCTTTTTTTTTAAATAACTTAAATGATGAAACACTATTGCTGCACTATTTGATATATTCAAACTTTCTATTTCTTCATTGATGTCAATTTTGACAAAAAAATCTGCATATTTTCCAGTGTGTTGCCTCATTCCAAATCCTTCTGATCCAAAAAGTAAAATATTATTTCCTTCCCATTTGACATCAGTAAAATCTTTTTGGCCCTTTGAATCAAAACCATAAACCCAAAAATTTTTTTCTCTTAAATTTTTTAAGGTAGAATTAATATTTGAAACTTCAAAAATATTTACATGCTCCATACATCCGCTCGCTGATTTATACATTAGTTTACTATCCTTTGGAAAATGTCTCTCTTTAATTATTATACCATCAATTTTAAATGATGCTGCACTTCTAATGAGTGAACCTATATTTCTTGGATCAGTAACTTCATCCAAACATACAAAGGTTAAATTATTTTTTTCTTTAATAAATTCTTTTAATTCTGGTTGATCTAAATGTTCAATCTCAGCAACATATCCATTATGCATTAATTGTTCTTTTGATGAGTATTTGTCTAACTCTTTTTTTGATTTAAAATAGACTTTTACCTCTTCAAGAAGATTTTTATTTGGATTTTTTCTATGAATATTTTTTTTAGCATCCTCTGTTAAAAACACTCTTAAAACTTTCCTATTTGGATTACGTAATGCTTCCATTACCGCATGTTGACCAACAATAAAAAAAGACGATTTATTCATAAAATTATGATGTGTTTTACACGTTTTTTAATAGTTTTTCTTAATAAATCACGTGTTGCATTTGGATAAATAAAATATATAAAACGCATGTTATTTGAAGCTATATTGAACAAGGGGACACTTCCCCAAAGGAGGGGTTCCAGAGCGGTCAAATGGGGCGGGCTGTAAACCCGTTGACTTCGGTCTTCGAAAGTTCGAATCTTTCCCCCTCCACCATTTAATATAATTTTAAATAACAATGGAGTGTTACTCTTGGGGTTGTGCGGGTGTAGTTCAATGGTAGAACGCTAGCCTTCCAAGCTGGATGTAAGGGTTCGATTCCCTTTACCCGCTCCAAGAAATTAAAGTAAGAAACAAAAAAAAAACTGAGGTTAAAAAGAAATGTCAAAAGAAAAATTCGTACGAAGTAAACCCCACTGTAACATTGGGACTATTGGTCATGTCGACCATGGTAAAACAACTCTTACTGCAGCTATAACAAATGTATTAGCTGAAGCTGGTGGTGGAACAGCTGTAGCATACGATCAAATCGATAAAGCTCCAGAGGAAAAAGAAAGAGGAATTACAATTTCAACAGCGCACGTTGAATATGAAACTGAAAAAAGACACTATGCTCACGTAGACTGTCCTGGTCACGCTGACTATGTAAAAAATATGATTACTGGTGCAGCACAAATGGATGGAGCAATATTAGTTGTTAATGCAGCTGATGGTCCTATGCCACAAACAAGAGAACATATTCTTTTAGGAAGACAAGTTGGTATTCCAGCAATTGTTGTTTACTTAAATAAAGTAGACCAAGTTGATGATAAAGATATGATTGAACTTGTAGAAGAAGAAATTAGAGAACTTTTAACTTCATACAAATATCCTGGAGATACAACTCCAATCGTTAAAGGTTCAGCTTTAGCAGCAGTTGAAAAAAGAGATGATGAAATTGGAAAAAATTCAATTTTAGAATTAATGAAAGCTGTTGACGAACATATCCCGCAACCAGCTAGAGAAGTTGACAAACCATTCTTGATGCCAGTTGAGGACGTATTTTCAATTTCAGGAAGAGGAACAGTTGCAACTGGAAGAGTAGAATCTGGTGTAATTAAAACTGGTGAGGAAGTTGAAATCGTTGGAATTAAAGAAACAAAAAAATCAGTTTGTACTGGAGTAGAAATGTTTAGAAAACTTTTAGACTCAGGTGAAGCTGGTGATAACGTAGGAATTTTATTGAGAGGTATTGAAAGAACTGACATCGAAAGAGGTCAAGTTCTTTGTAAGCCTGGATCAATAACTCCTCATACTAAATTTGAAGCTCAAGCCTATATTCTTAAAAAAGACGAGGGTGGAAGACACACTCCTTTCTTTACAAAATATAGACCGCAGTTTTATTTTAGAACAACAGACGTTACAGGAGAAGTAGAATTACCAGCAGGTACTGAAATGGTTATGCCAGGTGATGATGCTAAATTCACTGTTAAACTGATTACACCTATTGCAATGGCAGAAAAATTAAACTTTGCCATTAGAGAAGGTGGTAGAACTGTTGGAGCAGGAGTAGTAACTAAAATTATAGAGTAACTCTATAAATAGGAGTGTAGCTCAATTGGTAGAGCGCCGGTCTCCAAAACCGGAGGCTGAGGGTTCGAGTCCCTCCGCTCCTGCCAATTTGAGCTAAAGAATTATGAAGAACCCGATTAAATTTATTCAGGAAGTAAAACAAGAGGCTTTCAAGGTTACTTGGCCTACTTGGAAAGAAACTTTGCAAGGTGCTTTAATGGTATTTGTTATGGCGGTTGTAATGTCTTTATTCTTTCTTTTATTAGATCAGGTTCTTAAATTCTTCTTAGAATTGTTATTAAAGGTGAGTATTTAATGAAAAATTGGTACATTGTTCAATCACATTCCAGTTTTGAAAATAAAGTTGCTTCATTAATTAAAGAAGAAGCGGATAAGGCTAAAATAAGTGAGAAATTCGAAGAAATTATAGTTCCAACTCACGATGTTACAGAAGTTAAAAGAGGAAAGAGAATTCAAAGAAAAAAGAAATATTTTCCTGGATACGTACTAATAAAGAGTGAAATGGATAACAATATTTATCATATGATCAAAGGAATAAAGAGAGTAAGTGGTTTCCTTGGATCAAAAGGCATCCCAGTACCTGTTTCTGATAAGGAAGTTGAGAAGATTTTAGGCCAAATTAAAGATGGTGTTGCTCAGCCAAAATCTGGTATAGATTACAGCGTTGGTGAAAAAGTTCAGGTTGTTGATGGTCCATTTGCATCATTTAATGGAATGATTGAAGAAATTGATGAAGAAAAAGCTAGACTTAAGGTGTCAGTTTCTATATTTGGTCGTCCAACACCGGTAGATTTAGAATATAACCAAGTTGAGAAAGTAAGTTAATGGCAAAAGAAATAAGTGGATTTATAAAGTTACAAATTAAAGGCGGACAAGCTAATCCTGCTCCTCCTGTTGGTCCTGCTTTAGGTCAACGTGGAGTTAATATAATGGAATTTTGTAAAGCATTTAATGACAAAACAAAATCTATGGCTGGAAAACCTGTTCCAGTTGAAATTACTGTTTATAAAGATAAAAAATTTGATTTTAAAATTAAATCACCACCAGCATCTTTTTATATTAAAGAAGCTGTTAAATTAAAAGGTGGATCAAAAGAGCCAGGAAGAAATATTGTAGCTTCAATTTCAAAAAAACAATTAGAAGATATTGCTAAAGAAAAAATGAATGATTTAAATGCTCACGACATAAATGAAGCAGTAAAAATTATTGCAGGTTCAGCTAGATCAATGGGTATAGAGGTGAAAGAGTAATGGCTTCAAAAAGATATAAAAGATTGCCTGAAAAAACTAAAGACTTAAATGCAGAGTCTATGGAAAAATTATTACCTGAGCTGAAAAAAAACTGCACAACAAAATTTGATGAATCTTTAGATTTAAGTTTTCAAATAAATAACAAGCAAAAGAAAAGTGAAGTCAACATTAGAACTGTGGTAAATCTTCCAGGAGGAACAGGTAAGAAAGTAAAAGTTGCTGTTGTTTGTGAAGACGCTAAAGCACAAGAGGCAAAAGATGCAGGCGCAGATATTGTTGGTGGAGATGAATTTGTAGAACAAATAAAAGGTGGAGATTTAAATTTTGAAAAATTGATTTGTACACCGGGAATGATGATTAAACTTTCGAAATTAGGAAAAGTTTTAGGTCCAAAAGGATTAATGCCAAATCCTAAACTTGGTTCAGTATCTGAAAATATTAAACAAGCAGTTACTGATGCGAAATCAGGACAAGTTGAAATTAGAAATGATAAAGATGGAAACATTGGGGTAAGTATTGGAAAAAAATCATTCAGTGATGATCAATTATTAAAAAATTATAATGCAATAATAGATGCACTAGAAAAGGAAAAATCTAACAACACTCTAAAAGGAGATTTAATAAAAGGTGTGTTTGCAACTTCTACTATGGGTGTTTCATACAAAGTTAAATTAGGAAAATCGATATAGTTATGATGAATAAAGAACAAAAGAAAAATTATATTGAAGAAATGACTTCTAAATTTGAGAGTAGTAAAGCCGTGATGGTTACACACTATCAAGGCTTAACAATGACACAGTTAGATGATTTAAGAGCAAAAATGAGAGAGCATGGAATTGTCTTTAAAATTACTAAAAACAGAATTACAAAATTAGCGTTAGAAAAGACTAAGTGTAAAGATTTATCTAATCTTTTCACAGGTCCAACGGCAGTTGCATTTGGTGAAGATGCAATAATGTCTGCAAGAATATTATCTAAATTTGCTAAAGATAATGAGAATCTTAAATTAATTGGTGGAATAATGGATGATGAGGTCTTGGATCAGGCCGGTGTCCAAAATGTTGCTAGTTTACCTACACTAGATGAAGCAAGAGCCAATATTGTAGGTATTTTAAACGCTCCAGCATCAAAATTAATTAGTATTTTGCTTGCACATTCGGAAAAAATGAGTAGTTTGTCCGCAGAAAATTCTGAAACACAACCCAAAGAGTAGAAAAATATGCCTGACCTAAATAAAATTATTGAAGACTTATCAAGTTTGACTGTCGCTGAAGCAGCCGAACTTTCAAAACAATTAGAAGAAAAGTGGGGTGTAACTCCAATGGCAGCAGCAGCTCCAGCAGCAGCAGGTGGTGCAGCTCCAGCAGAAGAAAAAGATGATTTCACTATCATGTTAGTTTCTGCAGGTGATAAAAAAATTAATGTTATCAAAGAAGTAAGAGCAGCTACTTCATTAGGTTTAAAAGAAGCAAAAGATCTTGTAGAGGGAGCACCAAAAGAAGTTAAATCTGGTGTTAACAAAAAAGATGCCGAAGAGATCAAGGCTAAGTTAGAAGCTGCTGGCGCAAAAGTAGAACTTAAATAAATTAATTAGAAAGAATTCAAATACTGATTATTTTTAATCAGTGTTAATAAATATAGATGCAATTATCTTTTACTGAAAAGAAAAACATTAGAAAAAGTTTTGGTAAACTAAAAGAAAGCTTATCAATTCCAAATCTTATTGAAGTTCAAAAAAATTCTTACAAAGAATTAACAGAATTCTATGCTGAAACCGAATTAACAAAAGGTTTTGATAGAGTTTTTAAAAGTATTTTTCCAATTGAAGATTTAAATGACAAAGCAACTCTTGAATATGTTTCATACAGGTTAGAAAAACCTAAATTTGATGTTGAAGAATGTATAACAAGAGGTCTAACTTATTCTTCAGCTCTTAAATGTACTTTAAGATTAGTTGTTTACGAAATAGATCAAGAAAACAACACTAAAGATATTTTATCAGCAAAAGAACAAGAAGTTTACATGGGTGAAGTACCTATGATGACTAATAGTGGAACGTTTATTACCAATGGTGTTCAACGTGTTGTTGTAAACCAAATGCATAGAAGTCCAGGAGTTTTCTTTGACCATGATAAAGGAAAAACTCATGCAAGTGGAAAATTATTATTTAATTGTAGAGTGATACCTAACAGGGGATCATGGTTAGATTTTGAATATGATGTTAAAGATTTTTTATATTTTAAAATTGATAGAAAGAAAAAAATATTTGCTTCAACGTTACTTTTAGCTTTAGGTTTTTCTAAATCAGAAATTGTTGATGAGTTTTATGATAGTGAGCAATATACTTTTGATCCTAAGACAGAAAAATGGAAAACTAAATTTAATCCTGAGAATTACAAGGCTAAAAATTTTTCTGAAGAAGTAATTGATGCAAAAACTGGTGAAGTAGTAATCAAATTAGGTGATAAAATTAATTTTTTAAATGCTAAAAAATTAGCTAATGACGGACTTAAAGATATTTTAGTTTCAAGAGAATCTCTTTATGGAAAATTCTTACATAGAGATGTTAAAGTAAGTGATGAAGAAGAAGGTACTTTTAAAATTGGTACCGAACTTAATGATACAATTATTCAACAAATACTGGATGCAAATGTTCACTCTTTACAAATATCCGTAACAAATTCCATAAATAAAGGACCATATTTATTAACAACAGTTTTAGCTGACAAAAATAACTCTAAAGATGAAGCTATAACTGAAATATATAAAATGCTAAGACCTGGAGAGCCACCTACAATAGAGATAGCCACTCAAATATTTAACAATCTTTTCTTTAGCTCAGACAGATACGATCTATCTGATGTTGGTAGAGTGAAAATGAATTCAAGACTAAACCAAGAGTGTTCTGATAAAATTACGATCTTAAGAAATGATGACATCATTGCAATTATTCACAAAATGTTAGATTTGCGTGATGGTAAGGATGATGTTGATGACATTGATCATTTAGGAAATAGAAGAGTACGTTCTGTAGGTGAGTTAGTTGAAAACCAAGCAAGAATTGGTGTTTACAGAATGGAAAGGGCTATTAAAGAAAAAATGACTACTCTAGATGTTGAGTCTGCGATGCCACAAGACTTAATTAACGCAAAACCACTAACTGTTTCATTGAAAGATTTTTTTGCTAGCTCTCAACTTTCACAGTTTATGGATCAAACGAACCCATTATCTGAAATTACACATAAAAGAAGAGTTTCTGCTCTTGGACCAGGTGGACTAACTAGAGAAAGAGCAGGATTTGAAGTTCGAGACGTTCACCCAACCCATTATGGAAGAATTTGTCCAATTGAGACTCCAGAGGGACCAAACATCGGTTTGATAAATAGTTTATCAACTTATGCAAAAATAAATAAATATGGCTTTATTGAAAGCCCATATAAGAAGGTAAAAGATGGGGTTGTGCAAGATAAAGTTGAGTATTTATCTGCAATGGAAGAAACCAAATTTACAATTGCTCAAGCAAATACAAAGTTAGATAAAAATGGAAAGATAGTTGAGGAACTTGTTTCTTGCAGACAAAATTTAAACTTCCTTTTATCAAAACCAGATGCAATTGATTATATCGACGTTTCACCAAAACAACTTGTTTCTGTTGCAGCATCTTTAATACCTTTCTTGGAAAATGATGATGCTAACAGAGCTCTAATGGGTTCTAACATGATGAGACAAGCAGTTCCTCTTTTAAAACCAGAATCTCCATTGGTTGGTACTGGAATTGAAAGTGATGTGGCTTTAGACTCTGGTGTAACTATTGTTGCTAAGAGAGATGGAGTTGTTGATAAAATTGACGGTAAGAGAATTGTTATTAAAGTTACAGAAGAAACTGATTTTAGTGAATCAGGTGTAGATATTTATAATTTACAAAAATTTAAAAGATCAAACCAAAATACGTGTATTAACCAAAGACCACTTGTTAGAGTTGGTGATAAAGTTAAATCCGGTGATATTATTGCAGATGGTCCTTCAACAAAATTAGGTGAATTAGCACTTGGAAAAAATGTAACAGTAGCATTTATGCCATGGCAAGGTTACAACTTTGAAGACTCAATTTTGATTTCAGAAAGATGTGTAACTGACGATGTATTTACTTCAGTACATATTGAAGAATATGAAATAATGGCAAGAGACACAAAACTTGGAGAAGAAGAAATTACCAGAGATATTCCTAATGTTAACGAGGAAGCTTTAAAAAATCTTGATGAATCAGGAATAGTTTACATTGGAGCTGAAGTAAACGCTGGCGATATTTTAGTTGGAAAAGTTACACCAAAAGGTGATTCAGCATCAGGACCAGAAGAAAAACTATTAAGATCAATTTTTGGAGAAAAAGCTATTGATGTTACTGATACATCTTTGAGAATGTCACGAGGTGCTAGTGGTACAGTTGTCGATGTAAGAGTATTTAACAGACATGGTATTGAAAAAGACGAAAGATCAATAACTATTGAAAGAGCTGAAATTGAACAAGTTCAGCAAGATAAATTAGTAGAGGAAGAAATTTTAGAGAGAAGTATTAAACAAAGAGCTTCACAAATTTTATCAGGATCATCATTAACTAAAAAAGTAAAAGATTTATCTGAAGGAACAAAACTTGATTTTGATGCAATTAATAATCTATCTATAAATGATGTATTTAAAATAACAGTTGGAAATGTAAATGATGAAGCGACTTTGGCACAACTTAAAGATCAATACAACAAAGCAAAACAAGACATTACAGAAAGATTTGAAGATAAAGTTTTAAAAATTAGAAGTGGTGATGATTTATTACCAAGTGTTATGAAAATGGTAAAAGTTTTTGTAGCTATTAAGAGAAGATTAAGACCAGGTGATAAAATGTCAGGAAGACATGGTAATAAGGGCGTCGTTAGTAAAATAGTACCAGTTGAAGATATGCCATACAGAGAAGATGGTAGACCAGTTGATATTGTTTTAAACCCTCTAGGTGTTCCAAGTAGGATGAATGTAGGTCAAATTTTAGAAACTCACCTTGGTTGGGCTTGTAAAGAATTTGGTGAACAGATTAAAAATTTAGTTAACGAAAATAATAAAAAGATCGAAAGAACTGAAAAAATAGAAAAATTTTTAAAATCTGTTTATGGAGAAGATACTTTCAATGAAAAAGTAGACAAATTAAGTAAGAACGAATTTAAAGACCTGTGTGAAAATTTACAAAATGGGATTGCAATATCCACTCCTGTTTTTGATGGCGCTAAAGAGAAAAATGTAACTGACATGTTAGAGTTAGCGAACTTACCAGGATCTGGACAAACTTATTTATGGGATGGAAGAACTGGAGAAAAATTTGATAGACCAGTTACAGTTGGAATAATTTATATGCTGAAACTTCATCATTTAGTTGAAGATAAAATTCATGCAAGATCTACAGGTCCTTACAGTTTGGTTACACAACAACCTCTTGGTGGTAAAGCACAATTAGGTGGTCAAAGATTTGGAGAAATGGAAGTATGGGCTCTTGAAGCTTACGGAGCTTCTTATACTTTGCAAGAAATTTTGACTGTAAAATCTGATGATGTTGCAGGAAGAGTTAAAGTTTACGAAACTATAGTTAAAGGTGAAGAAAATTTCGAGTCTGGTATTCCAGAGTCATTTAACGTCTTAGTTAAAGAAATTAAATCATTAGCATTAAACGTGGAGCTTAATTAATGAAAAAAGAATTAACTGATTTATTTAAAGGAAGCGAAATTTCAGAAGCGCAAAATTTTAATAGTATTAAAATTTCTTTAGCTAGTCCTGAGAAAATTAAATCTTGGACATTTGGTGAAATTAAAAAACCAGAAACTATAAATTATAGAACATTTAGACCAGAGAAAGATGGTCTATTCTGTGCAAGAATTTTTGGACCAATCAAAGATTATGAATGTTTGTGCGGAAAGTATAAACGAATGAAATTTAGAGGTATTATTTGTGAAAAATGTGGAGTTGAGGTAACAAAATCTAATGTAAGAAGAGAGAGAATGGGCCACATTAATCTCGCAACTCCTGTGGCACATATTTGGTTTTTGAAATCATTACCAAGTAGAATTGCACTTGCGGTAGATATGAAATTGAAAGAAATCGAGAGAGTTCTTTATTTTGAAAACTTTATAGTAATCGAACCGGGATTAACTGGTTTGCAAAAAAACCAACTTTTAAATGAAGAAGAATTAGCAAAATATCAAGATGAATTTGGAGAAGAAAGCTTCACTGCAGGTATTGGAGCAGAAGCTGTTCTTGAGATGTTAAAAAATCTTGACTTAGAATTAGAGAGAAAAAATCTTGTTAGCTTTATTAAAGAGACTAAATCTAAAGTTAATGAAGAAAGAGCAATTAAGAGATTAAAATTAATAGAGTCATTTATCGAAACTGGTCAAAAACCAGAATGGATGATTATGACTGTGGTTCCTGTTATTCCACCTGAATTAAGACCATTGGTTCCGCTAGATGGTGGTAGATTTGCTACTTCAGATCTTAACGATTTATATAGAAGAGTTATTAACAGAAATAATAGATTAAAAAGATTAATGGATCTTAAAGCTCCAGACATCATTGTTAGAAATGAAAAAAGAATGCTTCAAGAATCTGTTGATGCTCTTTTCGATAATGGAAGAAGAGGTCGTGTTATTACTGGAACAGGTAAAAGACCACTTAAATCACTTGCAGAAATGCTTAAAGGTAAGCAGGGTAGATTTAGACAAAACTTATTAGGAAAAAGGGTAGATTACTCTGGAAGATCAGTAATTGTTGTAGGTCCAGATTTAAAATTACATGAGTGTGGATTACCAAAAAAAATGGCTTTGGAGTTATTTAAACCATTTTTATACGCAAGATTAAACAAATTAGGTTTAGCATCGACAATTAAACAAGCTAAAAAATTAGTAGAGAAAGAAACTAATGCTGTATGGGATGCACTAGAGTTAATCGTAAGAGAGCACCCTGTTTTATTAAATAGAGCACCAACACTTCATAGACTTGGTGTTCAAGCTTTTGAACCAAAATTAATTGAAGGTGATGCAATTGAGCTACACCCTTTAACTTGTGCGGCTTTCAATGCTGATTTTGATGGTGACCAAATGGCTGTTCATGTACCTTTAAGTTTGGAAGCTCAGTTGGAAGCAAGAATATTAATGCTATCAACAAACAACATTCTATCTCCTTCAAATGGTAAACCAATAATCGTTCCAAGTCAGGATATGATTTTAGGAATATATTATCTTTCTCAGGAACCAGTATCGGATAAACCATCTGGATATTTTACTAATTCTGATCAAATAGAGTTTGCATTATCTTCAGGTGAAATTAACGTTCATAGCACTATTATTTCAAGATATGAAACTGTTGATGAACAAGGAAATAAGAAGATTGAAAAATACACATCAACTGCAGGAAGATTTTTATTAGCCAACCTATTACCAAAAAATAGCAATATTAAATTTTCATTAGTTGATAGATTGCTACCAAAAAAAGTTGTTTCTGAAATAATTGATATTGTTTTCAGATTCTGTGGTCAGAAAACGACAGTTATTTTCTGTGATAAACTTAAAGATTTAGGATTTAAGCATGCATTTAAAGCAGGAATTTCATTTGGAAAAGATGATTTAATTATTCCTGAAAATAAAACTCAATTAATTGATGATACTAAAAAATTAATTGCTGATTATGAAACTCAATATGCTGAAGGTTTGATTACAAGAGGCGAGAAGTACAACAAGGTTGTCGACGCATGGTCTAAATGTACTGATAAAGTTGCTGGTGAAATGATGAAAAGAATTTCTGCAACTGAAAAAACAGAAGAGGGCTTAAAAATAAACTCTGTATTTATGATGGCTGATAGCGGTGCCAGAGGTTCAGCAGCGCAAATGAAACAATTAGCTGGTATGAGAGGATTAATTGCAAAACCTTCAGGTGAAATTATTGAAAGTCCAATTATCTCTAACTTTAAAGAAGGTTTAACAGCTTTAGAGTATTTTAATTCTACACACGGAGCAAGAAAAGGATTAGCAGATACTGCGCTTAAAACAGCAAGCTCTGGTTATTTAACAAGAAGATTGTGTGATGTTGCTCAAGATTTAACAGTAACAAAAATTAAATGTGAAGAACCAGGTTTTATTGAACTATCAGAGATCTTAGAGGGTGGTAATGTAGTTGTTAGTTTAGCAGAAAGAGCACTAGGTAGAGTTACAGCTGCTGAAGTGAAAAATCCTTTAAGTGGTGAGGTAATAATCAAAAAGTCTGAAATGATCGATGAGGCAGGCTGTGATAAAATTGATGCAGCAGGTGTTAAATCTATAAAAGTTTATTCAGTAATGACTTGTAGTTCTAAAGAGGGTGTTTGTGCTACTTGTTACGGAAGAGATTTATCTAGAGGTAAAATGGTGCATGTGGGTGAAGCAATTGGTATGATTTCAGCTCAATCTATTGGAGAACCAGGTACGCAGTTAACGATGAGAACATTCCACGTTGGGGGAACAGCTTCGGTTAAACAAGATAACCAAATTATCAGCAAAAGCGATGGAACATTAAAAATTATTAATTCAAATATTCTAGAAGATTCTAAAAAGAATTTAATTGTTATGGGAAGAAATACTCAACTTTCTATTGAGGATGATAAAGGAGTT
Source organism: Candidatus Pelagibacter sp. HIMB1715 (assembly GCF_052047595.1). NCBI lineage: Bacteria > Pseudomonadati > Pseudomonadota > Alphaproteobacteria > Candidatus Pelagibacterales > Candidatus Pelagibacteraceae > Candidatus Pelagibacter > Candidatus Pelagibacter sp. HIMB1715. The sequence goes on from NZ_JBNAJY010000004.1 coordinate 121,069, forward strand.
CAAATAGCAGTATATAAAGTTGCTTATGGATCAAGATTATTTTTTAATAATGGAGATAAAGTTAAAGCAAATACAAAAATTTGTGAGTGGGATCCATATACAACTCCAGTTATTGCTGAAAAGAGTGGTATTGCAAGTTATGTTGATTTGATAGATGGTGTTTCAATTCAAGAAACTACTGATGATGCAACTGGTATTTCATCAAAATCTGTGATTGATTGGAGAGGTCAATCTAAGAGTACAGATTTAAAACCAAGGATTACTTTAAGAGATGAAAAAGGAAATGTAATTAAAAAAGCTGATGACAATGAAGCTAGATATTACTTAGTACCAGATTCGATTTTATCAATTAAAGATGGTCAAAAAGTTTATGCTGGCGATGTTATTGCAAGATTACCTAAAGAAACAACAAAAACTAAAGATATTACCGGAGGTCTTCCAAGAGTAGCTGAACTTTTCGAAGCTAGAAAAGCTAAGGACAGTGCTATTATTGCTGAAAACGATGGAAGTGTTGTTTTTGGAAAAGAAGTTAGAGGTAAACAAAGAATTTCGATTGTTCCTGAAGACGGATCAGAACCATCAAATTATTTAATTCCAAAAGGAAAACACATTAACTTTAATCCTGGTGAAAAAATTCAAAAAGGTGAATATCTTTTAGATGGACAGCCATTACCGCATGATATTTTAAGAATTTTAGGCATTAAAGAATTAACAGAATATTTTGTTAATCAAGTTCAAGAAGTATATCGATTACAAGGTGTAATAATTAACGATAAACATATTGAAACAATTTTAAGACAAATGCTTAAGAAAGTTGAAGTTAAGGTATCTGGAGATTCAAGCTATTTACCGGGTGAAGTAGTTGATAGAATCAAGTTTGATAATACTAATGAAAAATTAGTTGCTGAAGGCAAAACTCCTGCAGTTGGAGAAAGAGTTTTAATGGGTATTACTAAAGCTTCACTTCAAACAGAATCATTCATTTCTGCTGCATCTTTCCAAGAGACAACAAGAGTATTAACAGACGCTGCAATTAAAGGGAAAGTTGATCCGTTAAACGGTTTAAAAGAGAACGTAATAGTTGGAAGATTAGTTCCTGCTGGAACGGGTAATATCAAGAACAGATGGAACAACAAGGCCTTAGAAGATGATAATAGCTTCTTAGCAGAACAAGATAAACTTGAAGCTTCTGAGCCTGAAGAAACACAAGTAAATCAATAAAAAAATCACCTAAAAATTGCAGTTTTAGTTTGACAATAGCTGATTAATAAGTATTTTGGCGATGTTTTTGGTTGGAATGTAGTGCTCTTGAGGTACTAAACGCTGCCACAAAATAACCTGTCAGTTATTTTCATCTCAAAAATAAATTAATTAATTTTAAAAATAAATTATGCCAACTATTAATCAGTTGTTAAGAAAAAAAAGAGTTAAACAAGTTTCTAGGAACAAAGTTCCTGCTTTACAGAAGCAACCTTTGAAAAGAGGTGTTTGTGTTAAAGTTTATACAACTACTCCAAAAAAACCAAACTCTGCATTAAGAAAAGTTGCTAGAGTTAGATTGTCAAACGGTTTTGAAGTAACTGCTTATATTCCAGGCGAAGGTCATAACTTACAAGAACACTCAGTAGTACTAATTAGAGGTGGAAGGGTTAAAGATTTACCTGGTGTTAGATATCATATCTTAAGAGGAAATTTAGATACACAAGGTGTTGCAAATAGAAAACAGAGAAGATCTTTATACGGAACAAAAAAAGGTAAATAATGTCTAGAAAAAAAACTCAACCCAAAAAAAATGTAGTTCCTGATCCAAAATTTAATTCAACTATAATTCCAAAATTAATAAATAACATCATGTATGATGGTAAAAGAGGAATTGCTGCAAAAATAGTTTATGAAGCAATAGAGAAAATTAAAACAAAAACTAAAGACGAGCCTATAAATATTTTCAATGAAGCGATTAACAATATCAAACCAACAGTAGAAGTTAGATCACGAAGAGTAGGTGGTGCAACTTACCAAGTGCCTGTTGAGGTAAAAAGTAAAAGAGCCCAAGCGCTTGCAATAAGATGGTTAGTTGATTCAGCTAGAAAAAGAAAAGATAAACACATGGCAGATAAAATTTTTAACGAACTGTATGATGCTTATGAAAAAAAAGGTGCTGCAGTAAAAAAACGAGAGGATGTTCATAAAATGGCAGAGTCTAATAAGGCATTTGCTCATTTTAGATGGTAAAAAATTATGGCTAGAACTCATACATTAGATAAATATAGAAACATTGGGATCATGGCCCACATAGACGCTGGTAAAACAACTACTACAGAAAGAATTTTATATTATACAGGAAAAAGTCATAAAATTGGTGAAGTACATGATGGTGCTGCAACAATGGATTGGATGGAGCAAGAACAAGAGAGAGGTATCACAATTACTTCTGCAGCAACAACTTGTTTCTGGAATGACCACAGAGTTAATATAATTGATACTCCGGGCCACGTCGATTTTACAATTGAAGTAGAAAGATCTTTAAAAGTACTAGACGGTGCTGTGGCTGTATTTGATGGAGTTGCTGGTGTGGAGCCTCAATCTGAGACAGTATGGAGACAGGCAGACAAATACAAAGTTCCGAGAATTTGTTTTGTAAATAAACTTGATAGAACTGGTGCTGATTTCTTTAGATGTGTTGATATGATCAGAGATAGATTGGGTGCTAAACCATTAGTTTTACAAGTACCTATTGGAATTGAAGCTTCATTAACTGGTGTTGTTGATCTAGTTAAAATGAAAGCCCAAGTATGGAAAAATGAAGCACTAGGCGCAGAGTGGGAATATAAAGATATACCTGATGATTTAAAAGAAATTTCAGAAAAATACAGAACCGAACTAATTGAGTCTGCAGTTGAGCAAGACGAAAAGTTAATGGAAGCGTATTTAAACGGCGATGAAATTAAAGAGAAAGATTTAGTTAAATGTATCAGAAAAGGAACTTTAAATTTTAGCTTTGTTCCTGTTTTAACTGGTTCAGCTTTTAAAAATAAAGGTGTTCAACCTTTATTAGATGCTGTTATTAATTACCTTCCAAGTCCAGTAGATATTGGGTCTATTAAGGGAACTAAAGTTGGTTCAGATGATGAAATTGAAATGAAGTTTGAGGATGGATCATCTTTTTCAGGTTTAGCATTTAAAGTTGCAAATGATCCTTTTGTTGGTTCATTAACATTTGTTAGAATTTATTCTGGTACAATTAAATCTGGTACAGCTGTGTACAATTCTTCATCAGATAAAGAAGAAAGAGTTGGTCGTATGCTTTTAATGCATGCAAACTCTAGAGAAGATATTAAAGAAGCAAATGCAGGTGATATTGTTTCTTTGGCAGGTTTAAAAAATACTATGACAGGTCATACTTTGTGTGACAAAGAAAATCCTGTTTTATTAGAGCCAATGGAATTCCCTGAACCAGTAATTGAAATTGCTGTTGAGCCTAAAACAAAAGGTGACCAAGAAAAAATGGGTGAAGCTTTAGCAAGATTAGCTAAAGAAGATCCATCATTTAGAGTATCATCTGACGAGGAATCTGGTCAAACAATCATCAAAGGTATGGGTGAGTTACACTTAGATATTATTGTTGATCGTATGAAAAGAGAATTTAAAGTTGAAGCAAATGTTGGAGCTCCACAAGTTGCTTACAGGGAGACAATAGAAAAATCAGCTGAATTTGAATATATACATAAAAAACAAAGTGGTGGTGCTGGTCAATTTGCTAAAGTAAAATTATTTGTTGAACCTCAAGAACCAGGTAAGGGTAGAGAGGTTGAAAGTGCCATTAAAGGTGGAGCTATTCCAAAAGAATTTATCCCTGGTGTTGAAAAAGGTATTGAGACAGTTTCTGATAGTGGAATATTAGCAGGTTTTCCTATGATTGATTACAAAGTAACGATTGTTGATGGTTTGCATCATGATGTAGACTCAAGTGTTCTAGCATTTGAACTAGCCAGCAGAGCATGTTTTAAAGAAGCTTGCACTCAAGGTGGATTAAAGCTTTTAGAGCCCATTATGAGAGTGGAAGTTGTTACTCCAGAAGATTATATGGGTGATGTAATTGGTGATCTAAACAGTAGAAGAGGCCAAATTAGCACTCAAGAGCAAAGAGGTAATGCAACTGTAATCACGGCAATGGTTCCTTTAGCAAATATGTTTGGCTACATAAACAATCTAAGATCAATGTCTCAAGGAAGAGCGCAATATTCAATGTTTTTTGATCATTATTCTAAAGTTCCACAAAACGTTCAAGATGAAGTAACTAAAAAGGTAGCAGGTTAATGGAAAAACAAAATATTAGAATTAAACTAAGAGCATACGATAATAAAGTTTTGGATGCTTCTACCGAAGAAATAGTTAATACAGTTAAAAGAACTGGAGCTACTATAAAAGGTCCAATACCACTTCCTACTAGAATTGAAAGATATACAGTTTTAAGATCTCCACACATTGATAAAAAAAGTAGAGAGCAATTTGAGTCTAGAACTCACAAAAGATTAATAGATATTATAGAACCAACACCACAAACAGTAGAAGCTTTAATGAAATTAGACTTAGCTTCAGGTGTAGATGTGGAGATAAAAATTTAATTATGAGCGAGATAGCTTTATTAGGTAAGAAAATTGGCATGACTAGAGAATTTTATAAATCTGGTCAGTTGGTGCCTGTTACAGTTCTTAAAGTTGAAAAAGCTAGAGTTATTCAAGTAATTGAAGAAGAAAAAAGAGGTTACAAAGCTGTTCAACTTGGATATGGAAAAATTAAAAATTCAAAATTAACAAAAGCAATGAAAGGTGTTTTTGCAAAGAAAAACACTGAAGCTAAGAAAAAATTAAAAGAATTTAGAGTAAACGATACTTCTGCTTACAAAGAAGGAAATGAATTTGGTTTAGAAATTTTCAAAGATATAAAATTTGTAGACACAAGATCAAAAACGATTGGTAAAGGTTTTGCTGGTGCAATGAAGAGACATAATTTTGGAGGCTTAAGAGCTAGCCACGGTGTTTCTATTTCTCATAGAGCTCATGGTTCAACAGGACATAGTCAAGATCCAGGTAAAGTTTTTAAAGGAAAAAAAATGGCTGGTCATATGGGTGATAAGTTAAGAACAATGCAAAATATCGAAATAATAAAAACAGATTTAGAAAATGAGTTACTTTATTTAAAGGGATCCATTCCAGGATCAAAAAATGCTGAAGTGATGGTTAAAAAATCAGTAAAAAATATAAACAAAATGACAATCAGTGAAAAGCAAGCTGCTGCTGAGGAAGCAAAAAAAACACCAGATAAAAAGAAAAAATAATGAAATTAGATAAAATTAGCATAGACGGAAAAAAAGATACTATTGAAGTCTTAGATAAAATATTTTCTGCAAAAATTAATCAAAAGTTAGTTGCTAGTGTTTTATACAAAACAAATGCCAACTACAAAGGTAGACACGCTAAAACTAAACAACAAAATGAAGTAAAAGGTCCAACATCAAAAATTTATGCACAAAAAGGAACTGGTGGAGCAAGACACGCTAGTAGAAAAGCTCCTATTTTTGTTGGTGGTGGTATAGCTCATGGTCCAAAAGGTGAATTAGCTTACAAAAAAAGAAAGTTAAATAAAAATGAAAAGAAACAAAGTGTTGCTTCTTTAATTACTGAAAAAAATAATAATAAGAATTTATTAATTTTAAATGATTTTAATTCTGAAATTAAAAAAACAAAAGAAATGAATTCAATAATTAATAAACTAGAGATTTCTAATTCATTAATTATACTTGATAAAAACTCTAAAGATAAGATAGAAAAATCTGTAAGAAATATTCCTAACGTAAAAGTTACTGACGTAAATCATTTTAGTGCTTACGATATTATAAAATTTAAGAAAGTAGTTTTTACTGAAAGCTCAGTAAAAGAATTGGAGAAAAGGTATTCTTAATATGGATAAAATTCATTTATACGACAAAATTCTTTTTCCAGTTGTTACTGAGAAATCAACAAATCTATCAGAATTGAACAAAATTACCTTTAAGGTTCCTGATGGTGCTAATAAAAAAAACCTAAAAAAAAATATTGAAAAAATTTTTAAAGTTAATGTCACTAAAATTAACATCATCAATAAACAAAATAGAACTAAACTCACTAGAGGTAAAAAAGTCAAAGTTTCAGGATACAAAAAAGCAATTATAACTCTAAAAAAAGGTCAAAGCATTGATCTAACAACAGGAATTTAAGAAAATGGCATTAAAAACTTTTAAACCATACACAAAATCTACCAGAGGTACTATTTTAGTAGATAGAACAGGTCTATGGAAAGGCAAACCTTTTAAAACTCTTGTTTCTCCAAAAAATGCTATGAAGGGTCGAAATAATAATGGACACATCACTTCAATTAACAGAGCAGGTGGTCATAAGAAGATGTATAGACATGTTGATTTTTATAGAAAAAAATTTGACATGGAGGCTACAGTTGAAAGAATAGAATATGATCCGAATAGATCTTGCTACATAATGTTGGTTAAATTTGAGGATGGAACACATTCGTATTTTTTAGCTCCTCAAAAAATTAAAGTCGGAGATAAGATTGAGAGTGGATCGAAAAAAGAAATTAAAATTGGAAATTGCATGCCGTTACAAGATATACCTGTTGGTATCAATATTCATAACGTTGAAATTCAACCAGGTGGTGGAGGTAAAATAGCTAGAGCCGCTGGTTCTTCAGTTACAATTAGTGGATTAGATGGAAATTATAGTTTAATTAAATTAGCGTCAGGTGAAGTACGTAAAATAGACTCTAGAGCTTTAGCTACTATTGGAATTTTAAGTAATCCTGATCAAAAAAATATTAAAATTGGAAAAGCTGGTAGATCAAGATGGTTAGGAAGAAGACCTCATACTAGAGGTGTTGTTAAAAATCCAGTTGATCACCCACATGGAGGTGGTGAAGGTAAGTCAGCAGGAGGAAGGCATCCAGTGTCTCCAACAGGACAATCAGCAAAAGGTTTAAAAACTAGAGATAATAAGAGAACAGATAAATTTATAGTTAAGAGAAGAAATAAAAGGAAGGATACTAAGTAATGGCTAGAGCTGTATGGAAAGGACCATTTGTTGAAGAAAGCTTGATGAAAAAAGTAGACAAGTACAAAGATGATCCAAAGAAAATTCCAATTAAAACTTGGTCTAGAAAATCTACTATTCTTCCAGATTTTGTAGGGGTAGCTTTTCAAATATATAATGGTAAAAAATTTATTCCAATAACAGTATCAGAGGATATGGTTGGTCATAAATTAGGAGAGTTTGCTCCAACAAGAACTTTTTTTGGACACACACCAGCCGATAAGAAAGCTAAACCAGCAGAGAAAAAATAATTATGGGAAAGAATAAGAAAATTGATAAAAACAACAATAAGACTGTAAAGTCTATAAACAATGGAATTAGATCTAGCGTAAGAAAGATTAATCCAATTCTAAAAAGTATTGTTGGTAAAAAGGTTGATGTAGCTATTAGAGACCTGCAGTTTTCAGAAAAAAGAGTTACAAGAGATATTAGAAAGACAATTAGCTCAGCTGTTGCAAACGCTGAAAATAACTTTCAATATGATATTGACAATTTAATTGTCAAAGAAGCGTATTGTGGAAAAAAAATTGTTATGAAAAGATTTAGACCAAGAGCAAAAGGTAGAGCGGCACCAATTTTAAAACCTTGGTCAACAGTAACTATAATTTTATCAGAGGCAAAACAAATGGAGAAACATGGGACAAAAGGTTAATCCTGTAGGTTTTAGATTAGGTGTAAACAGAGGTTGGGACTCTGTTTGGTATGCTAAGAAAAAAGATTTTGGCAACTATCTAATTGAAGATTTTAAAATAAGAGAATACATCAAGAAGAATGTAATTAATTCAGGTGTATCTAAAGTGATGATAGAGAGAACGTCAAACAAATGTTACGTTACAATTTACACATCTAGACCTGGATTTGTAATTGGTAAAAAAGGTAGTGATATTGATAAAATTAAAAATAACTTATCAAAATTTACGACAAATGAAGTCAACTTAAATATCAAAGAGGTTAAAAAACCTGAAACAAATGCATATTTAGTTGCTGAAAACATTGCACAACAGTTAGTAAAAAGGATTTCATACAGAAGAGCCATGAAAAGAGCTATGCAATCATGTATTAGACTAGGTGCAAAAGGCATTAAAGTTTCGGTAAGTGGAAGATTAGGTGGTAATGAGATCGCTAGAACTGAATGGTTAAGAGATGGTAGTATACCATCACACACTTTAAGAGCAGATATAGATTATGCAGAAGCGGAAGCTCTTACAACATATGGAATTATTGGAATTAAGGTTTGGATCTATAAGGGTGAAGTTTTTGCAAGAGAATTTAGCCAGGAAACAAACAAAGTCACTCCAAAGGAAGGTAAACAATAATGCTTCAGCCTGTAAGAACTAAATGGAGAAAAGCTCATAAAGGAAGAATTCATGGTAATGCTACTAGAGCAAGTACTATTAATTACGGTGCATATGCCTTGAAAGCATTACAGCCTGAAAGAGTTACTGGAAAACAAATTGAAGCTGCTAGGGTTGCTTTAACTAGACATATGAAAAGACAAGGCAGAGTATGGACAAGAGTTTTTCCAAATATTCCAGTTTCTAAAAAACCAATAGAAGTTAGAATGGGTAAAGGAAAAGGATCACCAGAATATTTTGCTTGTAGAGTAAAACCTGGAAGAATTTTATTTGAAGTTGATGGTGTTTCTGAACAAATTGCCAAAGAGGCACTTTACAAAGCTTCAGCAAAGCTACCAATAAAAACAAAGACAATAAAGAGATTTGCATAAATGAAAAAACAAGAAATTAAAAAATTAAGCAAAGATGAAGTTATCAAAAATATTGATAAGCTTAAAAAAGACTTATTTAATTTTCGATTTCAAAAAATGAATTCTCAAATAACTAATCCTGCAAAAATTAGAGAAACAAGAAAAACAATTGCAAGATTGAAAACAATTTTAAAAGGAAAATCAAATGCCTAAAAAAATATTAACAGGAGTGGTGATAAGCGACAAACCTAATAAAACAATTACAGTTATGGTAGAGAGAAAATATTCACACCCTGTATTAAAAAAAGTCATTAGAGTCAGAAAAAATTACAATGCTCATGATGAAAATAATACATTTAAAACAGGTGATAAAGTTTCAATTATTGAAAGCAAACCATTTTCAAAAAATAAAAAATTTCAAGTTATGGAGAATAATAAATAATGATTGGTGTACAGACAGAATTACAAGTTGCTGACAACACTGGTGCAAAAAGAATAGAGTGCATCAAAGTATTGGGTGGATCTAAGAGAAGATATGCCAGCATTGGAGATACAATTGTAATTGCTGTGAAAGAGGCTATCCCTAAGGGCAAAGTAAAGAAAGGAACCGTTCATAAAGCTGTAGTAGTAAGAGTTAAAAAAGGAATTCATAGAAACGATGGATCAAAAGTAAAATTTGATAATAATGCAGCAGTATTAGTTGACGATAAGGGTGAACCAGTTGGTACTAGAATATTTGGCCCTGTTACCAGAGAATTAAGAAGTAGAGGGCAAATGAAAATAATTTCATTAGCGCCGGAGGTTTTATAAGATGATTAAAAAAGGTCTAAAAGTAAGAGTGCTAACTGGAAAAGACAAAAAAAAAGAGGGTGAAGTTATCGAAATCGACAGAGCAAATAATAGAGCCAAAGTAAAAGAAATTAATATGGTTAAAAAACACGTTAAAACAACAAAAGAGAAAAAAGGTGGTATTTTTTCAAAAGAAGGTTTTATTCATTTATCAAATTTAAAATTAATAGATGAAAAAGCAGAAAAGAAAAAAGAGGCTAAGAAATAATGACTCCAAGATTAAAAGAAATTTTTAATAAAGAAATACAACCAGCTTTAAAAGACCAATTTGGCTTCAAAAATATTTACATGGCGCCAAGAATTGAAAAAATTGTTTTAAATATGGGTCTTGGTTTAGATGGTTCAGACTCTAAAATTCTTAAATCGTGTGAAGAGGATATGGCTAAGATAACAGGCCAAAAACCTGTAACTACAAAATTTAAAAAATCTGTAGCTAATTTTAAGACAAGAAAAGGATCTAATGCAGGCTTAAAAGTAACTTTAAGAAAAAATAAAATGTATGAATTTTTAGATAGATTAGTAAATATTGCTCTTCCTAGAATTAAAGATTTTAGAGGATTGTCGGCAAAAGGTTTTGATAAATTCGGAAATTATACTTTTGGCATAAAGGAACACATCATTTTTCCAGAAGTTAGTTTTGATAGAGCTGATAAAGTTAGAGGCTTAGATATCGTTATTGTTATAAAAGCTATTAACAAAGAGCACAGCTTTGCATTGTTAGAAAAAATGAATTTTCCGTTTATTAAAAAAGGAGACAATTAAAAATGGCTAAACTTAGTGCTGTAAATAAAAACAAAAAAAGAATTAAACTTTCAGACAAGATGTTCAAGAAAAGACAAAATTTAAAAAAAATAATAATGGATAAAAAACTTCCATTAGAGGAAAGATTTAAGGCGCAGCAGAAATTATCAAAATTGCCAAGAAATTCAGCTAAAACAAGAGTGATGAATAGATGTGAGATAACAGGTAGACCACATGGTGTTTATAGAAAATTGAAAATATCTAGAATTGCTCTTCGACAATTAGGTTTACAAGGAAAAATACCTGGCTTAGTTAAGTCGAGCTGGTAGGAAGGAAAATTATGAGTTTAAGTGACCCAATAGGAGATATGATAGCTAGAGTTAAGAACGCTCAAGCAAGAAATCATAAAAAAGTAGATCTGCCATCATCAAACTTTAAATCAAAAATTGCAGATATACTAAAAAATGAAGGTTTTATAAAAGATTTTAAAATTAGTTCAGAGGATAATAAACCAACATTGTCTTTAGAACTTAAATATCATTCTGGTAACCCAGTAATTAGTGCATTTGAAAGAGTTTCTAAACCAGGAAGAAGAATTTTTTCTAGTGCTGAAGGTTTACCTAAAATTAATAACGGTCTAGGTATTGCAATAGTTTCTACACCAAAAGGTGTAATGACTGATATTGACGCCAGAAAACAACGTGTTGGTGGTGAAATTATTTGTAAGGTATTTTAATGTCTAAAATTGGAAAAATAAATATATCAATCCCAGAAAAGGTTAAAGTTGCTTTAGCTGGCAACATTATAAATATAGAAGGGCCACTAGGAAAGAAATCAATAAATATTGATTTAGATATGTTTAATTTGGATATCAAAGAAGGAAAAGAGATTTCAATTAAACCAAAAAAAATTGACCAAAATTCAAAAAGACTTTGGGGCATGAACAGAAGTTTAATTAATAATGCCGTGATTGGCTCGAGTACTGGCTACGAAAAAGTGTTAGAGCTTGTAGGTGTTGGTTATAGAGCGGCATTAAAAGGAAATCAGCTAAATTTACAATTAGGCTACAGTCATGATATTGATTTTGACATTCCAGAAGGAATTAAAATTGCTGTAGAAAAACAAACTACACTTAAGATCACTGGATCTGACAAACAATTAGTTGGTGAAGTTGCATCAAAAATTAAAACATTTAGAAAAATTGAGCCATATAAGGGTAAAGGTGTTAGAGAAAAAGGCCAATATGTTCTTAAAAAAGAAGGTAAGAAAAAATAATGAAACTAAACACTAGTATTAGAAAAAGATTTAGAGTTAGCAACAAAGTAAAAAAAGTTGCTCCAAAAGATAGATTTAGATTAAGTATTTCAAGATCTGCCAAAAATATTTCAGCTCAAATCATTGATGATACAAAAAAAGTAACTTTGTTATCAGCTTCATCCATTGAGAAAGATGTAAAATCATCTGATAAAATTAACAAAACAGAGCTTTCAAAATTAGTTGCCCAAAAGCTTGCAAAAAAAGCTCAGGAAAAAAATATTACAAAAATTTATTTTGATAGAGGATCTTATAAATATCATGGTAGAATTAAAGCATTTGCAGACACGTTAAGAGAAAATGGGATGGAATTTTAATTATGGAAAATAACAAAGACAAAAAAACAGACGATATTTTAGAAAAGTTAGTTCATATCAACAGAATTACAAAAGTTGTAAAAGGTGGAAGAAGATTTGGTTTTTCAGCTCTTGTAGTAGTAGGCAATCAGGCTGGAAAAATTGGAATAGCACACGCGAAAGCAAAACAAGTTCCAGATGCAATTAAAAAAGCTAATGAAATGGCGAGAAGAAAATTAACACATATACCTTTGAGAGAAGGAAGAACAATTCATCATGATGTAAAAGCTAAAGATGGCTCTGGTAGAATAGTTTTAAGAGCAGCATCAAAAGGTACAGGTATTATTGCAGGTGGTCCAGTTAGAGCAGTATGCGAGGTATTGGGTGTAAGAGATATTGTTGCTAAATCAATGGGCACATCAAATGCACACAATGTGATTAGAGCTACTATGAAAGCTTTAATGAAACAAAATTCACCAAAACAAATTTCAGCAATAAGAAATAAAAAAATATCAGAAATTATTGAAAAAAGAGGATAATGATTACATTAAATACAAGACAGAAAATTAATAAACCTAAAATTAGAGTAGGAAGAGGTATTGGTTCTGGAAAAGGTAAGACATCTGGGAGAGGTGTTAAAGGTCAAAAATCTAGATCTGGTGTTGCAATAAAAAGTTTTGAAGGTGGTCAAATGCCTTTATACAGAAGATTACCTAAAAGAGGTTTTAATCCAATTTCAAAAGAAAACATTGCAATTTTAAACTTGGAAAAAATTCAGTCTTATATTGATAAAAAAAATATTAATCCAAATGAAGTGCTTAATTCTTCATCTCTAAAAAAATTAAAATTAATAAACAAAAACTCTACAAAATTAAAAATATTAGGTACTGGAGAGTTAAAAGATAAAATTAATATTGAGGCTGACTTGGCATCAAAATCAGCAATAGAAAAACTAGAAAAAATTGGTGGATCTATTCAATTAAAAAAATAATTTGTTTAAATGAGCGCATCATCTTCAACAAATGATCTAAGAAATAGAATAATTTTTACCATAGCAATCCTTGCGGTATATAGATTTGGTACGTTTGTTCCTTTACCAGGAATTGACCCAGAACAATTAAAAATCATGATGGACGGTAATCAAAAAGGGTTACTTGGTATGTTCAATGTTTTTGCTGGCGGTGCCGTCAGTAGAATGGCAATTTTTGCTCTTGGTATAATGCCATACATATCATCAGCTATTATAGTTCAGTTGTTAACAGGGGTTTCTGATTATTTTAAGAATTTAAAGGCTCAGGGAGAAACTGGCAGAGCAAAGATTACTCAAATTACAAGATATGGAACAGTTTTACTCGCTACAGTTCAAGGTTATGGTTTATCGGTAGGTTTAGAGTCTTCTGCCGATTTAGTAATTAATCCAGGAGCATTTTTTAAAATTACAACAGTAACAACTATTGTTGCTGGTACAATTTTTCTTATGTGGTTAGGAGAACAAATCACTCAAAGAGGAATTGGAAATGGAATTTCTTTAATTATTTTTGCAGGTATCGTTGCAGAAATACCTAGAGCTTTAGTTACAACTTTTGAATTAGGTAGAACAGGTGCTGTATCAACTTTCATGATCTTAGCAATTTTTGTTCTTTTAATATTAACTATTTTATTTGTTGTTTTTATGGAGAGAGCTTTAAGAAAAATTCTTATCAATTATCCTAAAAGACAAATGGGAAACAAAATGTACGGTGGAGAGTCTTCTCATTTGCCACTGAAAATTAATCAAGCAGGAGTAATACCAGCAATTTTTGCGTCTGCTTTATTATTATTACCAGTTACTTTTTCTAATTTTTCTTTTTCGAACAATGAAACTTTTTTAAATTTAAGTTCTTATTTCACTCAAGGTCAGCCTTTGTACATGTTGCTATATGCATCTGGTATAATATTTTTCACATTTTTCTATACTTCAATTACATTTAACCCAACTGAAACTGCAGAAAACTTAAGAAAATATGGTGGCTTTGTACCAGGAATTAGACCTGGTGAGAGTACAGCATTATATATTGAAAATATTTTAACTAAACTTACTACAATAGGTGCTCTATATTTGACACTTGTATGTTTAATGCCAGAATTTTTAATAGCTAATTACCCAATTCCTTTTTATTTGGGTGGTGCATCTATTCTTATTGTTGTTGTTGTAGCCATTGATACTGTAACTCAAATTCAAACAAGATTAATGAGCTCTCAATACGAACAATTAATTAAGAAAACTAAATTTGGAAAGTAAGTGAATATAGTTTTGTTTGGACCGCCTGGTGCTGGTAAAGGTACTCAAGCTAAATATTTAGTAAAGAAATTAAATTCCTTTCAAATCTCAACTGGTGAACTTTTAAGAGAAGAAATATATAAAAATTCAGACATTGGTAAGACAATAACTAATGACATGAAAAATGGTAAATTTGTAAGTGACGAAATTGTAAATAAACTTATTGAAAATTTAGTTTCTGACCCTCAAAAAAAAAACAGATTAATATTTGATGGATACCCTAGATCTTTGAGCCAAGCAAAAAATTTAGATATCTTACTCGAGGCATCAAATCAAAAAATAGATTTAATTTTGTATCTTAAAGTTGATAAAGATACAGTGGTAAAAAGACTAGAGAAAAGAAAAATTATTGAAAATAGATCAGACGATGAAACAAGTACTATTCTAAAACGTTTTGATACATACATGAACACAACAGAGCCAGTGCTTAATTACTACTCAGAGAATCCTAAATTTAAGGAAATTGATGGAAGCTTAGAAATAGACGAAATAACAAGGAAAATAGACACTTTTATAAATGTTTAAGACGTTGACTTTGATTAATCTTCTTATATAAAAGGCACAATTTATCACAAAAATTATGGCTCGTATCGCAGGTATAAACATTCCACAAAATAAACTTGTCCACATTGGACTGACATATATTTATGGAATTGGAGATAAATTCTCACAACAAATTTGTTCTTCTCTAGAAATTCCAAGAGCTAAAAGAGTGAATGAGTTAACTGATGATGAAATTTTAAAAATAAGAGAATACATCGATCAAAATTTTAAAGTCGAAGGAGATCTTAGAAGAGATTATTCTTTAAGTATTAAAAGATTGATAGATCTTGCATGTTATAGAGGAACAAGACATAGAAAAAAATTACCTGTAAGAGGTCAAAGAACAAGATGTAATGCAAGAACAAGAAAAGGAAAAGCAATCGCTATTGCAGGGAAGA
The DNA here is from genome assembly GCF_052047595.1 of Candidatus Pelagibacter sp. HIMB1715. Lineage (NCBI taxonomy): Bacteria > Pseudomonadati > Pseudomonadota > Alphaproteobacteria > Candidatus Pelagibacterales > Candidatus Pelagibacteraceae > Candidatus Pelagibacter > Candidatus Pelagibacter sp. HIMB1715. Next base: position 136,374 of record NZ_JBNAJY010000004.1, read on the forward strand.
AATTAACACCAACTAAAAAATAATAATGGCAAAAACAGAAAAAACTGACAATAAAGATCAGAAGGTAGAAAAATCTTCTAAAAAAAGTGCAAAGAGCTCCTATTCAAAAAAGAAAAAGATAAAAAAGAATATTTTAAATGGAATTGCTTATGTGCAGTCAACATTTAATAACACAATAATTTCAATTGCTGATACAAATGGAAATGTAATATCCTGGGCATCTGCTGGACAGAAAGGATTTAAAGGATCAAGAAAATCTACACCTTATGCAGCTCAAATAGCAGCGGACTCCGCAGCATCAAAAGCATTAGAGTATGGAATGAAAACTTTATCTGTTGAAGTAAAAGGGCCTGGTTCAGGAAGAGAAACAGCATTAAGAGCTTTACAAGCAAGAGGTTTTAAAATTTTGTCAATTAAAGACACAACACCGATGCCTCATAACGGAACTAGACCACCAAAAAAAAGGAGAGTTTAATGGAAGTAGAAAACGTTAATGTTAAAAATTGGAAATCTTTGATTAAACCATCTAAATTAGATGTTCAAATTAGTGATGACTTAACACATGCTAAGATTATAGCTGAGCCTTTAGAAAAAGGTTACGGATTAACTTTAGGAAACTCCTTAAGAAGAATTTTGCTTTCTTCAATCAGAGGAGCTGCAGTTACTTCGATACAAATAGATGGTGTTCTACATGAATTTACATCAATTAAAGGTGTAAGAGAAGATGTAACGGACATAGTATTAAATGTTAAATCACTAGCTTTAAAATGTAATTCTGAAGGTACAAAAAAATTAGTTTTAGACGCAAAAGGTCCGGGTGAAATAAAAGCTTCAGACATTGCTCCTGTGACGGATGTAGAAATATTAAATCCTGAGTTAGTAATTTGTAACTTAGATGAAAACACTACTTTTCACATGGAAATGAATGTAAACACTGGAAAAGGTTATGTTCCAGCTGAGCTAAATAAACCAGAGGAGCCACCACTAGGTTTAATTGCCATTGACTCTTTGTATAGTCCTGTAAAAAAAGTTTCTTATTCTGTTAGCACAGCAAGAGAAGGTAAGGCTCTTGATTATGATAAATTAACAATGGAAGTAGAGACTAACGGTTCAATTTCTGCAGAAGATGCCGTTGCGTATTCTGCTAGAATTTTTCAAGACCAGTTGAAAATGTTTGTTAATTTTGATGAGCCAGTTGAAGCTCCAGTAAAAGAAGTTTCATCTGAACCTGAGTTTAATAAGAATTTATTAAGAAAAGTTGATGAATTAGAGCTATCAGTTAGATCAATGAATTGCTTAAAAAATGACAACATAATTTATATTGGTGATTTGGTTCAAAAATCTGAGGGTGAAATGTTAAGAACACCAAATTTTGGAAGAAAATCTTTAAATGAGATTAAAGAAGTTTTAACTGGAATGTCTCTGTATTTAGGTATGGAAATACCAAACTGGCCACCAGATAATATTGCAGAAATGTCTAAAAAATTAGAGGAAGCAATTTAATGAGACACGGCTTAGCCAACAAAAAGTTAAATAGAACTTCTGAGCATAGAAAAGCTCTGTTAAAGAATATGTTAAATTCTTTAATAAAATATGAACAGATTAAAACTACATTGCCAAAAGCAAAGTTTTTAAGACCTCAAGCTGATAAAATTATTACTTTAGGTAAAAAAGATACATTACAAACAACTAAGAAGCTTGTGTCTCAACTGCAGGATATTAAATCAGCTAATAAAGTAAAAAAAACCCTTTCTAAAAGGTATTCAAATAGAAAAGGTGGCTATACTAGAATTATTAAAGCGGGTTTCAGATATGGTGATAATGCTCCAATGGCAATTATAGAATTTGTAGATAGAGATGTTGAAGCAAAAAGAGTATATAAGAAGAAAAAAGATACGTCAAAAGAAGCTCCAAAAATAGAAGAAAATAAACAAGCTACAGCTTAAATCCTAAGTTATGAACAAGTCATACATCGTTGATTCAACGTGTAATGATATGCGTATTGATAGATGGATGAGATTAAATATTGGAAAAATACCTCAAGGTTTAATTGAAAAATATCTTAGGACAGGAAAAATTAAAATTAACAAAAAAAAAGTTAAAAGTTCTCACAAAATAAAAAAAGGAGATCAGATAAATATATTTAATATTGAATTTAAAGAAAGAGTAGAACAAAAAAAAATAAAATTTTTACCAACTAAAGAAATAATAAAATCAAACGAAGATCAAATTATTGATGATAATGATAATTTTGTTGTATTAAATAAAGCAGCAGGAATATCAGTACAAGGTGGTACAAAATCTAAAAAAAACTTAGTTGATATTTTTGCAAAGAGTGAAATTTTTAAAGGAACAAAACCTTATTCTGTTCATAGATTAGACAAAGATACATCTGGCGTATTTATAATGGCAAAAAATAGAGAGAGTGCGCAGCTACTAACATCATTATTCAGATTAAGAAAAGTACATAAAACTTATCTTGCCATATGCCAAGGAGAAATTAATAAAAACACAGGTGTTTGGGATGATGACTTAATAAGATATGATGGTGATAAAAAGTTAGTAGAAAAAGCAAAAACTATATTCAAAGTAATAGATAAAAATTCTGAAGCATCTTTATTAGAGTTAAAACCAATAACTGGAAGAAAACATCAGTTACGTAAACAACTTTTTGCAGTTGGTAATCCTATATTTGGAGATACGAAATATAAACTATCTAAGTCAGATAAAGGTATAAATAAAAATCTTATGCTGCACTCATATCAAATTAAATTTAAAATAAATGATATGAAGCATACTTATTCAGCTTTATTGCCAGAATATTTCAAAAAGTTGTTAAAATCAAAAAGACTTAGTTTTTCAAATTTGAAATAAAATTTTCAATAATTTCATTATTCAAGTTAGAATAATCTTGATTTAAAATTTTTTTTAAATTTGTAACACCTTTATCGGAAATTCCACAAGGTATTATTTTTTTATAATTTTCTAAGTTGTTATCAACATTTATTGCAAATCCGTGATATGCAATCCATTTTCTCACCCTAATACCTATAGCAGCAATTTTTTGAGTTTCATTTTTGTTTTTATACCATATTCCAATATTTTCTTTATCAGGAAACGTTTCAACATTATATTTTTTTAAACTTTGAATAATTGTATTTTCAATAGTTGTAATAAATTTTCTAATGTCTTTTTTTTCTCTTAGATCAATAACAAAATAACAAATTAATTGACCAGGACCATGATACGTAATTTTTCCACCTCTGTTTGTTTTTAATAGATCAATTGATTTATCAATTATTTCATTTTCTTTATATGATGTACCTGCAGTAAAAACTTCAGGATGTTCTAAAATCCAAATTAATTCTTTTTCTTTATTAGCTGCAATATTTTTTAATCTAGACTCTAATAGATCAATTGCCTCAAAATAATTTACTGGTTTTATTGACTTTTTGATCTCTATATCCATTTAAAATTTGTAATATTTTAATTATGTATTAATAGTGCACAACTAAATTATAGGTACATTTATGTCTTTAAATAAAAAAACTAAAGATAAAAAAGTAAATTTTGAATTCAATAAAGAATATTTGAGAGTTGTTACCTCTAAAATAGCTGACAATGATGCAAAATTTATTAACGATTCATTCAATGAAATGCACCCTGCTGATGCAGCAGACATAATTGAACACTTAAGTATAAGCGATAGAGAAAGTTTAATTAAACTAAATAATTTTAATATTGATGCAGAGGTTTTTGTAGAATTAAATGAGTCTATACAAACTGAAATAATTAAATATTTATCTTCAGATTCAATTGTAACTATTCTTACCAATTTAGAGTCAGATGACGCTATTTCGATTTTAGAAAATGTACCTGAGGAAGACAAGAACACTATATTAAGCTCATTACCACCTAAAGACAGATTTGCTTTGTTAGAAAGCTTAAGCTATCCAGAAGATACTGCTGCTAGACTAATGCAGCGTGAGTTTACAGCTATACCAAGCAACTGGTCTGTAGGTCAAACAATTGACTATTTAAGAGAAAATAAAGATCTGCCTGAAGAATTTTTGGAAATTTTTATTGTTAATGAAGAATTTAAACCTATTGGAACAGTTCCATCATCAAGAGTACTTACTTCACCAAGAGATACAAAAATGGCAAGCATCATGTCAGAATCTCAACTATTAGTGCCTGTTGATATGGACAAAGAAGAGGTGGCCAATCTATTTGAAAATTACAATCTAAATTCAGCAGCCGTAATTGATAAAAATAATAAATTGGTAGGAATGATTATGAACGATGATGTTCTTACAGTCCTAAAAGAAGAGGCTGAAGAAGATGCATTAAGACTTGCAGGTGTAGGTGATGAGGAAATTACTGATGGTGTTGTTACAAAAACTAAAAGAAGATTTAATTGGCTTTTATTGAATTTATTTACAGCCTTTTTGGCAACTTGGTGTATTAGTTTGTTTGGAGCAACTATTGAGCAAATGGTTGTTCTTGCTTTCCTGATGCCAATTGTTGCTTCAATGGGTGGAAATGCAGGAATGCAAACATTAGCTGTTACAGTCAGAACAATTGCTACAAATGATTTAACTCAAAATAATTTTTCATCAAATGTTTTTAAAGAATTTTCAATTGGTATATTAAATGGAATTATATTTGCTGCCATAAGTGCTTTAATAGTTCAAATTTGGTTTCAAGATAGTGTTCTTTCAATAATCATTTCAATATCAATGGTACTTACGATGATTATAGCTGGACTGTTTGGTATACTTGTTCCTTTTACTTTAAAAAAAATGAATATTGATCCCGCAATTGCATCTAGTGTTTTTGTTACCACCATTACTGATGTTATAGGTTTTGTCTCATTTTTAGGTGTTGGGGCTTACTTTCTCTAAAAATTATCAATCAATCTTACGTTATCAATATAATACGCAACAAATAAACGTGAGCCTTTAACAGTATTAGATATTTTAAGATTTTTAATTGATCTTAATTCCAAGTATTCAATATTAATTTTTAAAAATTTCTCAAAATATTTCATTTGAATTTTTAAATTTTGTTTTATTTTTTTACTATTTGCTAAATTTTTTTTAAATTTAATTAGACTTTTACTTAAAACACTTGCTTTTTTAATTCCATTTAAATCCAAATGATTATTTCTTGAAGACAACGCTATTCTGTTTTTATTTCTAATCGTTTTGCATGGAATAATAGAAGCTTTATATTTATTTTTTAGATAATTTTTTATTAAGAAATATTGTTGATAATCTTTTTTGCCCATAAATATTTTTTTCGGATTTACTAAATTAGTTAATCTTCCCATTACATCTAGCACCCCTTCAAAATGGCCTTTTCTAAATTTGGCGCATAAAATTTTATCTTTTTTTGAGATTTTTATGTTTGATTTTCTATTATTATTATAAACATCTTTGAATTTTGGAATGTATAAGAAATCTACCTTTTTAGTTTTTTTTAAAATTTTAATATCTTCTTTAATATTTGTAGGATAGTTTTTGAAATCTTTTTTGTTGTTAAATTGTTTGGGATTAACAAAAATACTTACTATTGTCTTTTCGCAAGTTCGATTTGATCTTTCTATAAGTGATAAATGACCTTCATGTATACTCCCCATTGTGGGAACAAAGCCAATATCATTAAATGGCCTTAAAACTTTAAATAATGAATTATTATTTAATATAATTTTCATTTGTATTAGAAATCTAGATAAGTAAAACATTTATATGATTAAACAAGCAATTATTCCTCTAGCAGGTCAAGGAACTAGACTTTTGCCTTTAACAAGTGTTTTTGCAAAAGAACTGCTCCCAATAAATGGAAAGCCAGGTATTGAGTATATTTTAGATGAATGTATTGAGGCTGGTATAAAGGAAGTTGTTTTCATCATATCAAATAAAAAAAAAATGATTAAAAATTATTTTTATAGTGACACTTTTTATAAAAAAATTATTAAAAAGAAAAAAGATCCTAGAATAATTGCTGAATATAAAAAAATATTAAAATATAAAAAACTAATAAAATTTGTATATCAAAATATACCAAAAGGTACAGGTGACGCTGTATTTAAAACGAGAAAATATATAAAAGATAAATATTTTTTAATGTTGCTACCAGATGATTTAATAATAAAAAAAAACTGTTCTAAAGATATGATTAAAGTACATCAAAAGCACAAATCTTCTGTAATGGCTAGTATGAAAGTTAATTCTAAAACAGTTTCAAGATGGGGCATCTATAGTTTAAACAAAAAAATTTCCAAAAATGATTATTTTATTGATGGTGTAGTTGAAAAACCCTTAATTAAAAATGCTCCTTCTAATAAAGCAGTAATAGGAAGATATATCCTTCCCAAAACTATATTTAATAAATTAGCCAAGCAAAAACCTGGTAACGGTGGTGAAATACATATAACAGATGCTATTCAAACTTTAATAAAAGAAGGTGAAAAATTTATTGCTCATAATTTTTCAGGTAAATATTTAGATTGTGGGACAATGCAAGGATTTATTAATTCTAACAAAGAAATAGGAAAACTATGAAACTTTGTATGATAGGTACTGGTTATGTTGGTTTGGTGAGTGGCGTTTGTTTTTCAGACTTAGGTAATGATGTTATTTGTGTAGATAAAGATAATAATAAAATTAATAATTTAAAAAATGGTAAAATACCTATCTATGAGCCAGGTTTAGAAGAATTAGTCAAAAAAAATATAAAAAATGAAAGATTAAATTTTTCAACAAATTTAAAAGAATCTGTGAGAAAATCTGACATAGTTTTTATATGCGTTGGAACACCAACTAAAAAAAATAGTAGCAGTGCTGACCTTTCTCAAGTTTATTCAGTTGGAAAAGAAATATCTAAATCAATTAATAAATTTAAAATAATTATAACAAAATCAACTGTTCCTGTTACTACAGGTGATGAACTAGAAAAGATTATTTCAAAAAAAGTAAATAAAAAGTTGTTTTCAGTAGTATCTAATCCTGAATTTTTAAGAGAAGGTGAGGCAATTCGAGATTTTATTTATCCTGATAGAGTAGTTGTTGGTTCAAACGAAGAAAAATCAAAAAAAATAATTAAAAATTTATATTCTCCATTAATTTCCAAGGGTGCAAAATATGTTTCTACAAATAGACGAGCCGCTGAGTTAATTAAATATGCTTCTAATGCTTTTTTAGCAACTAAAATTACATTTATAAATGAAATTGCCAATTTATGTGAAAAAACTGGTATAGATGTTGAAGATATATCTATAGGAATTGGACTTGATAACAGAATAGGAAGTAGATTTTTAAGAGCTGGTCCTGCATATGGAGGCTCTTGTTTTCCAAAAGATACTAAAGCTATTGTATCTACAGCTGATAAATTTAAATCTAATTTATCTGTAATTAAAAGTGTTATTAAATCTAATCAGAATAGATCAAGTTTATTACTTAAAAGGCTTCATTCAATAATTAAAAAATTTAATAATAAAAATGTTTCATTTTTGGGAGTTACATTTAAAGCAAACACTGATGATATGAGAGACTCCTCAAGTTTAAAATTAATTCCTTATCTATCTAAAAAAGGAGCAAAGATTAAATATTATGATCCTACTGGTTCAAAAAAAGAATTCAACAATTTAAAAAATGTTGAATATGCTAATTCAATTCAAAACTGTATTTCTGGTTCAGACCTTATAATTATTCATACTGAATGGAATGATTTTAAATCAATTAATTTTAAAAAACTTTCTAAGAATAAAAAACTTATTATTTACGATATGAGAAATATATTCTCACCAACTAAAATAAAGAAACTAGGTATAAAATATTTCGGTATAGGAAGATAGTTTAGTTTAACTCAAATATAGCATCAACTTCTACAGAAACGCCAAGTGGTAAACTATTGGTACTTACTGCAGCTCTTGTATGCATGCCAGCATCCCCAAATATTGATGCAATTAAATCTGAAGCTCCATTAATTACTTTTGGCTGTTCAGTAAAGTCATTTGTTGAATTAACAAATCCAGTTAATTTGATACATGATTTTATTTTAGATAAATCTCCATCACAAGCAGCTTTCGCTTGAGCAACTAAGCTTAATCCACATCTTTTTGCAGCTTCATAAGCTTGTTCTGTACTTAAATCTTTTCCAACTTTTCCCTTAATTAATTCTCCATTTTCATCTATCGAAATTTGACCAGAAATAAAAAGTAAATTTCCAAATTTTTTTGTTGCAACATAAGATCCAACAGGAGGCTTCGCCTCTGGAAGTTCTATTTTTAATTCTTCTATATTTTTATCAAAATTCATTAACTATTCTTTTTTTTTAATCTTACTTTTAACTTTATCTCCAATTTCTACAAGATTTTCTTTCAGTTCTTTGGCTTTTTTAGATGTCCTTTCTTTTAATTCTTGAGTTTTTTTTGATGTTCCATCCTTTAATTTTTTAGCTTTTTTTGAACTTGCTTCTTTTAATTTTTTTGCATTACATTCCAAGTACTCTTTCGATAATTTTTTAAATTCATTACATTTATTTTCTTCTGCAAATGAAAAGGTACTTTTGAAAAAAAAAACTATGAAAATTATAAATAGTTTTCTCATTTTTTCTTTTTATTTTTGCCTTTTTTGTTTTTGTCGTATTCTCTTCTTTTTTCAATTAAGATTAAAGCCTCTTCCATTGTAAGCTCTGTTGGATCTTTTTCTTCAGGAATTGTTGCATTTAAAGATTTATATTTAATGTAAGGACCATATTGTCCCTTCATAACTCTAACTGGTTTTTTATCTTCTGGGTGTTCTCCTAAATCCTTAATAATTGAAGAAGACATTCTTCCTGGTTTTGCTTCAGCAATAAGAGTAATTGCTCGATTTAATCCTATAGAGAAAATTTCATCAATATTCTCTATTCTAGCGGATTTGTTTTCACACTTAAGATAAGGACCAAATCTTCCAGTATTTAAAATTATTTCTTTTTGATTATCAGGGTTAACACCAATTGATTTTGGAAGAGAACATAAAAACTGAGCTTTTTCTAAATCTATACTTTCTAACTCTAAACCTTTTGGTATAGAAACATTTTTAATTAATTCATTAACATCCGGTTTAGATTTTTTGGTTTTTTTCTTTTTTTTAGTTTTTGTCTCCTCTAATTTTTCTTCCTCAAGTTTTTCATATTGAAGATAGGGACCAAATCTTCCATTTTTCAGATATATATCATTACCATTTTCATGTTTTCCTAAAAATTTAGGTTCTGCTAACTTTGATTGAGCCGCTGCTTTTGCCTTAGACAAGGGCCTAGTAAATTTACACTCTGGATAATTTGAACATCCTATAAAAGCCCCACCTCTAAAACTATTTTTAAGACTTAGTGAACCTGTTTCACATAGCTGACATTTTCGAACAATATTTCCGTCCTTATCAGTATTAAAAATTAAAGCTCCTAAACTTTCATTTAAAAGATCTAAAACTTCTCTAGTTCTTTTCTCCTTAACTTCAGAAACATTATTATTAAAATCTTTCCAAAACATCTCTAAAACTTTTATCCAGCTTTCTTTACCAGTTGTAATTTCATCTAATTGATCTTCTAAACCTGCTGTAAAGTTATAATCAACATATTTGGAAAATAACTTTTCTAAAAAAGCTGAGATAAGTTTGCCACGATCTGTTGGAAAAAACCTTTTATTTACTATTTCTGCATAACCTCGATTAGCTATAGTTGAAATTATACTTGCATATGTAGAAGGTCTGCCAATTCCCAGTTCTTCTAATTTTTTTACTAAACTTGCTTCAGAATATCTTGGAGGTGGCTGTGTAAAATGTTGTTCATCCATTAATGCTTCAATATTAATTGGCCCTTTAGACATTTCTGGTAAAATTTCTTCATCATCATCTTTACTTGTATTTGAGTAAACTTTTAAAAAACCATCAAATTTAAGTACAGAGCCACTTGCCTTACATATTGTTTGATTATCTTCAGATTCTATTGTTATGGTATTTCTATCAAATTGAGCGACCTCCATTTGTGAGGACAAAGCTCTGGACCAAATTAAGTTATATAGTTTTTGTTGATCATTGCTTAAATATTTTTTTAAAGTATCTGGTACTCTATTTATATCTGTTGGCCTAATAGCTTCATGAGCTTCTTGTGCGTTCTTAGCTTTTTTACCAGAATAATTATTTGCAGATGCAGGCAAATATTCATTACCATACTCACTTTTAATAAAATTTCTAAAATCATTTACTGCATCAGCTGATAAATTAGTTCCATCAGTTCTCATATAAGTAATCAATCCAACAGTATCTCCATCAATCTCAACACCTTGATATAATTTTTGTGCAATTTGCATTGTTCTTGAAGCTCCAAAACCTAATCTACTAGATGCAACTTGTTGTAATGTTGAGGTTGTAAATGGACCAGAGGGGTTTCTTTTTACAACTTTTGATGAAATATCTGTTATTTGAAATTTTTTATCTTTTATTTCTTTGATTGCTTTTTCAATGCTATTCTTGTCTCTAAAAGTAAATTTTTCTATTTTGTTACCATTTAATTGTGAGATGCTTGCAGTAATAGTATTTTTATTATCATCTCCAAATTTAAGAGTAAGTGTCCAAAATTCCTCTGGATTAAATAATTCTATTTCATGCTCTCTTTCAGTGATTAATTTTAAAGCTACAGACTGAACTCTTCCAGCTGATTTTGACCCAGGTAGTTTAGTCCAAAGTATTGGAGAAATATTAAAACCAACCAAGTAATCAAGAGCTCTTCTTGCCATGTAGGCATCCACTAACAAAGGTTCAATTTGTCGTGGATTTTCAATACCATGAATTACAGCTTTTTTGGTTATCTCATTAAAAACAACTCTTTCAATTTCTTTATCTTTTAAAAGTTTTTTTTCATCAAGATATTCTTTAACATGCCATGCTATAGCTTCTCCTTCACGGTCAGGGTCAGTAGCCAGTATTATTTTAGAGGATTCTTTTGCAGCATCAGTTATTTCTTTTAAATATTTTTTTGAAAAACTATCAACTTCCCATTCCATTTTAAAATTATGATCAGGATCAACCGATCCATTTTTCGATGGTAAATCTCTTATATGACCATAACTAGCTAAAACAGTATAATTATCACCAAGATATTTGTTGATGGTTTTAGCTTTTGCAGGACTTTCAACTATGACTAGATTCATAATTTAACAAACTACTTAAAAGTGTTTGATAGTCAAATTAATAAATTTTGGTCTTGTTTTCTTCTTTATTTATCAGTCGTTTAATATTTTCCCTATGAGTATAAAATATTAAAACAAACATTATTCCAAAAAATAATTCATTTTCTGTTAAATCAAATAGAAATAAATAAACAGGAACTGAAAAGGATCCAATCAATGATGCTAATGACGAAAATTTAGAAATAAAAAAAGTTACAATCCAACAAATACCAAAAACTATTCCAAACATTATGTTTATACTGCACAATATACCAATATAAGTTGCTACTCCTTTACCACCTTTAAACTTTAACCAAACTGGAAAAACATGACCCAGAAAAGCACATAAAGCTGATACATAAATTAGATCTGGAAAATTTACCTTTACATATAAAACCGGGATAACTGCTTTAACGATATCTAGTATTAAAGTTGAATAACCAATAAATTTATTTCCAGTTCTTAGCGCATTTGTTGCACCTATGTTACCTGATCCAATTTCTCGAATATCTTTTTTTAAAAATATTTTTGTTAATATTAATCCAAAAGGGATAGAACCCATTAGGTACGAGACAATACCTATTGTTAATAATTCCATTTTTATATCTTAAATAATTCTTTACCTTTTACAAATGTATTGGTTGCTTTTCCTTGAAGTTTTTTGTCCTCAATAGACGTATTTTTGGACTTAGAAATTAAATTTTCTTTTTTTACAATCCAAGGTTTATTTATATCAACTATACAAAAGTCAGCATCATTACCAATTGAAAGATTTCCTTTATTGATATTTAAAATTTTAGCTGGATTGGATGTTAGTGCTTGGATTATTGTTTCAAGTTTTACAGATCCATTGTGAAATAGTTCTAAACTTAAAGACAACAATGTTTCAATACCGGAAGCACCTGTTGCTGCTTGAGAAAATGTCAATCGTTTTGATTCTTCATCTTCAGGTTTATGATCTGAAACAATGACATCAATTGTTTTATCTTTTAATCCTTGGACTAACGCCAATCTGTCTTCTTCTTTTCTTAGTGGCGGAGATAATTTTAAAAATGTTTTAAAATCTCCGATATCATTTTCATTTAATGAAAGGTTATTTATTGAAACTCCACAAGAGAATTTAATATCATTCTTTCTTTCTTTAATGATTTCTACCGATTTACCTGATGATAGTTGAGATATATGATATCGACACTTTATTTTTTCTAATAATGTTAAATCTCTCTCAATAATTATTCTCTCAGCTACGTCTGGTATACTTGATAACCCAAGTTTTGTAGCGATTATACCCGAATTTATCATACCGTTTTTTGCCAACTCATAATCCTCAGCATGTTGCATTATTAGGCATCCTAAATCCTTTGCTGAATTCATTATTCTTGACATTAATCTAGTATTTTGAATTGTCTTTACACCATCTGTAAAAGCTACAATCCCTTTACTAGCTAATAATCCAAATTCCGTCATATTTGTTCCCTCTACATTTTGCGTAAGAGATGCGCATGGAAATATATTAATCTTAGATTTATCTCGTCCTCTTCGTTTTAAAAAATCTACTATTGAAACATTATCAATTACAGGATCTGTATTAGGCATTGTTACCACAGATGTTACTCCTCCAGATAGAGCTGCATTACTTAAAGTTCTAAAATTTTCTTTATACTCATACCCAGGTTCTCCAACAAAAACTCTCATATCGACTAAACCAGGGAATATATATTTTTCTTTTAAATCAATTGGTTTTTCTCTGGACGGTAAATTATTTTTATTTACTTTTTTTCCTATTGCTTCAATTTTACCTTCTTCACTAACAATAAGTCCTCCATTTTCATTAATTGAATTTTGAGGATCAATTATATTTGCGTTAATAAAGTATTGTTTTTTCATTTATTCACAAAATATTTTTAAACAAGCCATCCTTACAGCAACTCCAAGTTCAACTTGCTCTTTGATTACACTTTTATTTATATCGTCTGCCAATCTTGTATCTATTTCGATACCTCTATTCATTGGGCCAGGATGCATTATTAGTGCATCAGATTTAGCATGATCTAATTTATCAGGTGTTAAACCATAATATTCATAATACTCTCTATTTGATGACAAATAAGAACTTGTCATTCTCTCATTTTGTAATCTTAACATCATTACAATATCACAATCTTTCAATCCTTTTTTCATATCGGTAAAAGTATTAACACCAAACTTTTCAATTTCTTTTGGCATTAAATTTGTTGGAGCAACAATATTAACTTCAGCACCAAGCATCGTTAGTAAATAAATATTTGATCTTGCGACTCTAGAGTGAAGAATATCTCCACATATAGCAATTTTTAATCCTTCAATTTTTTTCTTTCTATTTCTTATTGTTAAAGCATCCAGTAATGCTTGTGTAGGGTGCTCACGTCTGCCATCGCCAGCATTTAATACCACACAATTTACTTTCTGAGATAATAAATTGCATGCTCCAGAGTCTTGATGTCTTATTACAATAATGTCAGGATGCATCGCATTTAGAGTCATTGCTGTATCAATTAAAGTTTCACCTTTTTTAATTGCTGAATTATTCATATTCATTGACATCACATCAGCACCAAGTCTTTTTCCAGCTAACTCAAATGAACTTTGTGTTCTTGTTGATGGTTCAAAAAATAGATTAATTTGAGTTTTGCCTCTAAGAACATCCACTTTTTTGTTCTTACTCTGATTTAATTTAATGAAAGTTTCAGATTCATCTAAAATGTAGTTAATATCACTAACTGATAGATCTTGGATACCTAACAAATGTTTTTGAGAAATTTTAATAGCCTTGATGTTTTTTGCCATTAAAATTAACTCTATAACTATAAAGCCAATTAATGGCAAGGATTAATTATTTAGATAATCTATGGCTCCCTGAAGAATAAAAGCTGCTGCGTTCTGATCTATATTCTTTTCTCTCTTAGACACATTAACATTTAATTGGCTTGATAAATTAAAAGCCCCAACAGTTGATAGTCTTTCATCCCAAAGGCACACATCAACATCTATCTCTTTATCTATATTTTTAGACACATCATTGACTGACTGTGCTGAAGAGCCAGAAGATCCATCCATATTTAAAGGATAACCAATGATAATTGCCTTGATGTCATTCTCCTGAATAATGTTTTTTAACTCTTCAATTAATTCATTATTTTTGGATTTATGTATAGTTTTATAAGGGGTAGCGATTAATTGCTTTTCATCACAAATTGATACACCAATTCTTTTTGAGCCCAAATCTAAACCTATCAAACGACATTTTTCTGACTGTTTTTTTTTAAATTCTTCTATTGTGATCATGTTGTATATTTTAAACTATAGTGATAGTTTGCGTCATATTTAAATATCATATGAGCATCGATCTTAAAACCATAAAGCATATATCTAAATTATCAAGAATTTCAGTAGATGAGAAAAAAGCTGAAAAACTTGCTAGTGATTTGAATTCAATTTTTGATTTCATTGAAAAACTCAATGAACTTAAAACTGAAAATGTTGAACCACTTACATCAGTGGCTGAAACGACTTTAAAATTAAGACCTGATGAAGTTAAAAGTAAAAATTTAAGAGAACAAATAATAAAAAATTCTCCAAAAGATAATGAAGATTATTTTGTTGTACCAAAAGTTATAGAATAATGTCTGATATAACCAAGCAAACACTTTCTGAATTAGTTAATAATATTAAAGAAAAAAAACTTTCTTCTTCAGAAATTACCCAAGCTTTTGTTGATAGATCAGAAAAATCAAAAGAATTAAACACTTATATTACTGAAGATTTTAGTAATGCTTTAGAAAAAGCTAAAAAATTTGATGACAACCCAAAATTGGATTTAAAATTACCAGGAATACCAATGGCTGTAAAAGATTTATTTTGCACAGTTAATGTAAGAACAACAGCTGGTAGCAAAATATTAAACAATTTTGTACCTACTTATGAATCTACTGTTACTCAGAATATCTGGAATGAGGGAGCAATTCTTATTGGTAAATTAAATTGCGATGAATTTGCAATGGGATCATCAAATGAAACAAGTTTTTTTGGCAATGTTCAAAATCCGATTGATAAAAATTTAGTTCCAGGTGGTTCATCTGGCGGTTCATCTTCTGCTGTAGCAGCACAATTAACTCCAATTACAATTGGAACTGATACAGGTGGATCTATTAGACAGCCGGCGTCATTTACAGGGACAGTGGGTTTAAAACCAACTTATGGTAGTTGCTCAAGATACGGAATAGTTGCTTTTGCATCTTCTCTTGATCAAGCTGGTCCAATGGCTCAAAATGTTCAAGATTGTGCTTTGTTGCAAGAGGTAATTAGCTCATATGATCAAAAAGACTCAACTTCTATTGATTTTAAAAGAAACCAGTACAGCAAAGAATTAACAAAAGACATTAAAGGAAAAAAAATAGGTATACCAAAAGAATATAGAGTTGTTGGAATGCCAAAAGAAATTGATGATCTTTGGCAAAAAGGTATTGAGTATGCTAAAGATTGTGGTGCGGAAATAATTGATATTTCTCTTCCACACACAAATTATGCTTTACCAACTTACTATATAGTGGCACCAGCTGAAGCATCTTCTAATCTTGCAAGATATGATGGTGTTAAATATGGCTTTAGAGCTGATGGAGAAAACCTTATTGATATGTATGAAAAAACTAGATCAGAGGGATTTGGAGCTGAAGTTCAAAGAAGAATAATGATAGGCACATATGTTTTATCTTCAGGTTATTACGATGCATATTATTTGAAAGCTCAAAAAGTTAGAAAGCTAATTAAAAATGATTTTGATGAAGCGTACAAAAAAGTAGATGCAATATTAACTCCATCAACCCCAAGTTCTGCTTTTAAAATTGGTGAAAAAACAAATGACCCAGTTTCAATGTACTTAAACGATATTTTTACTGTTCCTGTAAATTTAGCAGGTTTACCAGGAATTTCTATTCCAGCTGGTCATGATAGCAAAGGCTACCCTTTAGGTTTACAAATTATTGGAAAAGCATTTGATGAACAAAATATCTTAAACATTGCTTATGCAATGGAAGAAAAAATTAATTTTAAAAATAAAATTACTGATTGGTGGATTAAGTGAGTAAAGAAAAGTCAGAATATTTAATTAATAGAAACGACAATCAATACGAAGTTGTCATTGGTTTAGAGGTTCATGCTCAAGTGCTTTCCCAATCAAAGTTATTTTCTACGTCAGCTACTAAATTTGGCGCTGAACCAAACACACAGGTAAGTTTAGTAGACGCTGCTTTTCCTGGAATGCTTCCAGTGATTAATGAATTTTGTGTTAAGCAAGCAATAAAAACTGGAATAGGATTAAAAGCTAAAATTAACAAAAGATCAGTATTCGATAGAAAAAATTACTTTTATGCTGATTTGCCACAAGGATACCAAATCTCTCAATTTAAGGACCCAATAGTTGGTGAAGGTAAAGTTATTTTGGATATGCCGGATGGTCAAAAAGAGATTGGTATCGAAAGATTACACTTAGAACAAGATGCAGGTAAAAGTATCCATGATTTAGATCCAAAAAACACCTTTGTTGATTTGAATAGGTCGGGAGTAGCTTTAATGGAAATCGTTAGCAAACCTGATTTAAGATCACCAGAGGAAGTTAATGCTTATATTAAGAAATTAAGATCAATAATGAGATATTTAGGAACTTGTGATGGTAATATGCAGGAAGGATCTTTGAGAGCAGATGTTAATGTTTCTGTAAGAAAAAAAGGAACAAAAGATTTTGGTACAAGATGTGAAATTAAAAACGTTAATTCTATTAAATTCATGCAAATGGCAATTGAATATGAAGCAAATAGACAAGTTGATTTAATTGAAGATGGACAAACTATTGATCAAGAAACAAGACTTTTTGATACTAAAAAAAATGAAACAAGATCCATGAGATCAAAAGAAGATGCTCATGATTATAGGTATTTTCCAGATCCTGATTTATTACCGCTAGAAGTTTCTGATGAATTCATAAATCAATTGCAATCAGAAATACCAGAGTTACCTGATGAAAAGAAAAAGAGATTTATAGATCAATTTAAATTAACTCCATATGAAGCAAATATCATGGTTTCAGATATAGAAACCTCAAATTATTTTGAAGATGTTGTTAAAAAATCTGACGTTAAATTAGCAACAAACTGGATCATAGGTGAATTATTTGCTGCACTTAATGAAAAAAATTTAGAAATAACTGATAGTCCAATTAGTGCTGGTAATTTATCAAAATTAATTAATTTAATTAAAGATGGAACAATTTCTGGAAAAATTGCAAAAACTGTTTTTGAACAAATGATGGAAGGCGACAAGGATCCTAAAAAAATTGTTGAAGAAAAAGGTTTAAAACAAGAAAGCGATCCAAAAGCTTTAGAGGCTTTAATTGATAAAGTAATTGATAGCAATAGAGATAAAGCTACTGAATATAAATCTGGTAAAGTTAAATTATTTGGCTTCTTTGTTGGACAAGTAATGAAAGTTTCAGGTGGAAAAGCTAACCCTCAGCTAGTAAATGAGATTTTAAAGAAAAAACTTTAGGTTCATGGGCTCAGACCTAAAAATTAGCAACAAAATTCAAGAGTACATTTTAAATAATGGACTAGATCTTCATCCAGTTCAAAAAGAGATTATTTCTTATAATGAGTCTCTGGGAGATATTAAAAGGATGCAAATATCTATCTCACAATCTCAATTTTTACACTTAATAATAAAAACATCTAATCTTAAAAAAATACTAGAGATCGGAACTTTTACTGGCTTAAGTACTTTGTCAATGTCTCTTGCTTTACCAGAAGATGGTAGAATTATTGCTTTAGACAAAAATCAAGAAACTAACGAAATTGCAATAAAATTTTTTGAAAAAGCAAAACAAAGTCATAAAATTCAAACAGTAATCAAACCTGCCTTAGAAAGTTTGAATGAAATAAAAGAAAATGATTTTGATTTAATTTTTATTGATGCTGATAAAAAAAATTATAAAGAATATTACGAAAAATCTTTAATTTTATTGAAGAAAAATGGCCTAATAATAATTGATAATGTTCTATGGTATGGTCAGGTTGTTGATGACGATAGCGATGATAAAATCACTTTAACCATTAAAGATTTTAATAATTATGTTTCTAAAGATAAACGAGTTGAAAAAATTATAGTCCCATTAGGTGATGGCATGACAGTTTGTAGAAAATTATAATGTTTGATGTTTTTGGATTTTATAAGTTTATTAAAATTTCTTATTTAAAGAAGAATCAAAAAATACTTCATAATCACTTATTAAATAAAAATATACGTGGAACAATTATTATTTCTAAAGAAGGTTTAAATGGAACAATTTCTGGAAAAAATAAAGATATTAAATTGATCAAAGATTATTTGCACAAATTATTTAAATTTGAAAAATTTGATAGCATTAATAATTCAAAAAGCTCTTTTCAGCCGTTTCATAAACCGAAAGTAAAAATTAAAAAAGAAGTGGTTCCAATGAATTTAAGTTTAAAAAAGAGAATTAAAAAAAAAGATAGTCATGTTAATCCTCAAAAATGGAACTCATTAATTAAAGACAAAAAAACAGTTTTAATTGATGCGAGAAAACCTTTTGAATATAAAGTTGGAACTTTTAAAGGTTCAATTAATCCAGATGTAGATAATTTTCGTGATTTTCCAAAATATCTTAAAAAATTAAAAAAAAATCAACCCATTGCTATGTTTTGTACTGGAGGTATTAGGTGTGAAAAAGCGTCAGTTTTTTTGGAAAATAAAGGCTACAATAATGTTTACCAATTAAAGGGTGGGATTTTAAACTATTTAAAAAAAATAGACCCAAAAAAAAGTTTATGGAAAGGTGAGTGCTTCGTATTTGATAACAGAATTAGTTTAAAGCATGGTTTAAAAATAGGTTCTTACTCAATGTGTAGTGGTTGCAGAAAACCTATTTCTCTAAAAGATAAAAAATCTAAAAAATATGAAGAAGGTGTTTCTTGTCCAAATTGTCACGATAATTTAACAAATGATCAAAAATCAAGATTTAGAATGAGACAAAAACAAATTAACCTTGCCAAAAAAACTGGAAAAAGTCATATCTTTCAAAAAGAATATTAAAATATTTTTAATTTAAAGAAATGAATTTATTAAAAGATGACGTCTCTCAACTTATAAAAAAACTTGCAATTCCAGCAAGTGTTGGGACATTATTTCAAACATTATACACTTTAGTTGATACTTTTTATGCTGGGAAAATTTCGCCTGAAGCTTTATCTGCATTAAGTAAATCCTTTCCAATCTACTTTCTAATTATTGCCACGTCTATTGGTGTAACTGTTGCTGGGACTTCATTAATTGGTAGTAGTATTGGGGAAAAAAATGAAAAAAATGTATTAGGTTATTTTACAAATATCATTCTTTATTCAGTAATAATTTCAATAATTGTATCAATAATTGGATTTAGTTTTTCTGAAAAATTATTTTTAACCATGAATTCATCAAGAGAGGTAATTACTCTTGGCCTTGAGTATACTAATGTAATATTTTATGGAACTATTCTCTTTATTCTGGTTGTTGCTTTAAATTCATTTCTTCATGCTGAGGGAGATACAGTTACATATAGAAATGCTCTTATATTATCTTTTTTTTTAAACATTTTATTAAATCCAATATTTATATTTGGATTTTTATTTATCCCAGCTTTTGGTGTTGCGGGCATAGGTTATGCAACTTTGATTGCCCAATTTCTTTCTCTAATAATCGTTTTAATTAAATTGTTAAAAAATAAACGTATTAAAGAAATCACTTTTCAAAATTTTAAGATCAAATTCTTCTACATTAAAAATATTTTTTTCCAATCAATGCCAATTACAATAGCTATTCTTGGTTACTCAATTGCTGCAACGATTGTATTTACTTATGTTGCATTTACAGGAGAATATGCCGTAGCTGGTTATGGAGCAGCAACAAGGATAGAGCAGGTTGTCTTACTGCCTGTATTGGGGATAAATACAGCAATAATATCAATTATTGCACAGAATATAGGTGCGAAATATTATGAAAGAGTAAAACAATCTTATTTTACATCAGTAAAATACAGCTTGATTATAATGTTAGCGTCTGGAGTTTTAGTATTTGTAACTGCAGATCTAATGCCAAAATTTTTCTCATCTAATGCGAAAGTTATTGATTATGGGTCAATGTATTTAAAAATTTCTGCATTTATCTTACCAGCGTACCCAATTTTTTTTCTATCAAATGGTTTTTTTATGGCTTTAAAAAAATCTGAGAAAGCAATGATTAACAATATATTAAGGAACGTTTTGGTTCCATTTTTATCTTATTATATAGCACGTTCTATTGATGCAGACTTTAAAACTTTTTTTTATATCTGGGCAATATTGCAATGGTTAATATCAATCTTACTATTCTTTTATGTTAAATATTATATTAACAATAAATTAACTACTGGTTAATGTTTTATACAAAAAAGAAATTGATAATTTTGATAATTATTTCATCTATATTTTTTATACTTACATACAACGATGTAAGATCTGAAAATATAAATAAAATATCAGGTTTTGCTAAAGTTGTTGATGGAGATACAATTAAAATCAATTCAAAAAAAATTAGATTATACGGTATTGATGCCCCTGAAAAAAAACAAAAATGTAAAAAAACTTATTTAACAATATCTTTTATGTCTTTTACTAAAGATTATATGTGTGGAGAAGTATCTACTCAAAAGTTAATTAAAAAAATTAATAAACAAAAATTAAATTGTAATATTTTAGATGTTGACAGGTATAAAAGGTTAATAGGAGAGTGTTTTAAAACAAATATAAATTTAAATTCTTGGATGGTTTCAAATGGTTATGCAGTAGCATATAGAAAGTATTCTAAAAAATATGTTTCTGATGAAATTAATGCCAAAAAAAACAAATTAGGTATTTGGCAAGGTAAATTTGAAATGCCATGGGATTATAGGCGTAAAAATTAGTATTTATAATCTTGAAGAACTGTCTTCCATCCATTCCCAAAGGTGTTTAGCAAATGATCTTCTGACAAATAAATTAACAAAATCTTTGTCTTTATTGTGAATAATAACATCTATGTGATTTAGCAAAGTTTGAGTTGTCGACCCTTTTTTTTCACGAAATAAGTTAAAATTAAAAGGACTTCCTGAAGAAAAAAGTTCATATATTTTATCACCTTTTATCTCTAATTGAACAAATTGGTCAGTTACATCGGTTACTGCTCCTAATGATGTTTTTGAAATATTGTTAAATAATATATCATTTAATTCGTATGTATTGGTTTCTTTGCTGGTAGTCTCATTTGATACAATCATCCATTCATCTGGACTTAACCATATCGCAGTAAGTTTATCACTAGATGAAGATGTATTCGCTTCAGTTGGCAAAATCATATTTAAAGTTTTTCCTACATTTGTAAAAAATTCTCTTGTTTTACCTCTTAAATTTAATTTCATTATTGGTGCAATTTCTTTTATGGACACACCGTTGTTGTTAATTTCACTATTTGTTACTTGATTATAACTAAGCATTTAATCTTTCATTAGTTTGATCAAAAAATACTGGATTTGAAACAGTTACATTAATTGTTTTATCTTCCATAGGGATAAATAGTTTTTTACCCATCATATCTTTCCCACCTCTGACAACAGCTAGGGCTATAGATTTATTTAAATTAGGACTAAAGTAACTTGATGTAACATGACCAAGCATTTCAACAGGTTTTTTATCTAGTTCAGAAACAATTTGTGCTCCTTCTTCTAATACAACCTCAGGGTCATCTGTTAATAATCCCACTAATTGTTTTCTGTCTTCTCTCATAGTATCTGATCTATAAAGAGATCTTTTGCCAATAAAATCATATTTCTTTTTACTAACAATCCAATCCATCTGTAAATCTATTGGTGTCATTGTTCCATCTGTATCTTGGCCAACAATAATAAAACCTTTTTCAGCTCTCAGTAAGTGCATCGTTTCTGTACCATAAGGAGTAATATTAAATTCTTTACCAGCCTCAATACATTTCTCCCATAGATCTTTTCCATAACTTGCTTGCACGTTAATTTCAAAACTTTGCTCACCAGTGAAACTTATTCTCATAATTCTGCAAACAATGCTTCCGATTTTTGCTTCTTTAAAAGACATGTGTGGAAAATTTTCATCAGACAAATCTAAATCAGGAATAATTTTTTTAAGAATTTTTTTACTATTTGGGCCACACAAACTTGCTGTAGCAAATTGATCTGTAACTGAAGTTAAATATACATCTAATTCTGGCCATTCAGTTTGAAGGTAATCCTCTAATTTTCCAAGAACATTTGCTGCACCACCAGTTGTTGTTGTCATTAGATAGTGATTTTCACCTAATCTTGTAGTAACACCATCGTCATATACCATACCATCTTCATTTAACATTAAACCATATCTACATTTGCCAATGCCAAGTTTTGACCATGCATTTGTATAAACTCTATTTAAAAACTCAGAGGCATCACTTCCTTGTATATCAATCTTACCAAGAGTGGACGCATCCAATATTCCTGAACTTTCTCTTGCAGCTTTGCTTTCTCTTTGAACTGCTTGGTGCATAGTTTCACCATCGATAGGGTAGTACCAAGCTCTTTTCCATTGACCAACATTTTCAAATTCTGCTTTTTGTTCAACATGCCAATCATTCATAGGTGTCCTTCTAAAAATATCAAAAAACTTACCAACATTACGTCCTACAATTGTTCCAAATGTTAAAGGAGTATAAGGAGGTCTAAAAGTAGTCGTTCCAAGTTCTCCCATCTTAACACCTGCTGTATCTGCTATTATTCCCAAAGCATGCATATTTCCTAATTTTCCCTGATCAGTTCCCATCCCAGTTGTTGTATATCTTTTGACATGTTCAATAGATCTGAAACCCTCTCTTAGTGCTAATTTTATATCCTTTGCAGTTGCATCATTTTGATAATCAACAAAAGGCTTAGTTTTGCCTAAAACTTTATCAGACGGTAATAGCCATATGTTTCTTTTTGAAATCTCTTGGTCGTTATTAACAGTAATATTTTCAAAATCTGTTTTATTTATATCTAAAAAATCTTTTAGTTTTTCATTTAAGTTTTTAAGTATTTCATCAAGTTTAAAATCACCACAACAGGATCCAACACTTATTTGATCTGAATTATTTTTATTTGGAATAAATATTTTTTTATCTTCATCAAAAGTAAGTTTGCTACCTGACTGAGTATATAGGTGAACAGCCGGAGTCCATCCACCAGCAACCCCTAAACAATCACATGAAATAGAAATTTTATTTCCAGTTACTGAAGTTCCATCATTTGATAGTTTCATTATTGAGATACTGTTTAATCTTTTATAACCAGAAGTATCAACAACTGTATGTTCCCAGTATATTTTTACACCTGCATCAATAACTCTTTTTTCTAAATTTGTTTCGGATTGCTTTCTAATATCAACTATTGCTTCAACTTTGATACCTTTATCGTTTAATGAAAGTGCACTTTCATATGCACTGTCATTATTTGTAAAAAATACAATCTTCCTTCCACAGGCAACGCCATAAAAATCACTATATTTTTTAATTGCAGAAGAAAGCATTATTCCAGGTCTATCATTATTATTAAATACCATCGGTCTTTCCAAAGCACCTGTTGCTAAAATTACCTTCTTTGCTCTTATTTTAAGTAACCTTTGTCTAATTTTATTTGTCTTATCTTTTTTTTCTAAATGATCTGTTAAGTTCTCTCTTGCTAGCAAATAATTATATTGATGGTACGCAGCAACACTTGTTCTAGTTTTTATTTCTAAATTTTTAATATTTTTAAGTTCTTCAATTTCTTTTTTTAACCATTCAGATGAAATTTTGTTATCAATTTTATTATTTTCATTGTTTTCATAAATAGTTGATCCTCCTAATTCATTTTTTTCATCTAAAAGTAAAGTTTTGTAGTTATTCTTTGCAGCATTTTTAGCTGCTAGAATTCCAGATATACCTGCGCCAACTACAAGAACATCACAATGAATATTTCTGTGATCGTAAATGTCAGGATCGTTTGATGTTGGTGATTTCCCCAGTCCAGCTGAGTGTCTTATAAAGTATTCATATTTTTCCCAGAAGCTTGCAGGCCACATAAATGTTTTGTAATAAAATCCTGCAGGAAGTAGTGGTGATAAAAAATTATTTATTCCACCAATATCAAAGTTTACACTTGGCCAGCAATTTTGACTTGATGCCTCCATTCCTTCATATATTTCAACTTCAGTTGCCCTAACATTTGGTTCTGTTCTACTAGTATTGGGATTAATTTGAACAATAGCATTGGGTTCCTCAGAACCTGATGTCATTATACCTCTTGGTCTATGGTATTTAAAACTCCTACCTACTAAATGAACATTATTTGCCAATAAAGCAGAAGCAAGTGTGTCTCCTTTAAATCCATAATAAGTTGTACCATTAAATTTAAATGAAACCCTTGTCGTTTCATCAATATATTCGCTAGATTTAACTCTTAAATTTTCTGACATTTATTTTATATCGAAGGGGGTTTTTCTCCCATCTTATAGACTGCTTTAATCTCATCATTCGAAGTGTCTCTAACCATATTAAACCATTTACGACAACCATGAGCATGGTTCCATCTTTCATATTGAACACCTTTAATATTTTTTCTCATAAATAAATATTCTGCCCATTCATCATCACTAAGTTCTGTCGGTTGTTTTGGTCTTTCAATATGAGCTTCGCCACCAGCTTTAAATTCTTGCTGATCTCTCTCACCACAATATGGACAATTAATAACAAACATTAGTGAGCAACTGCTGCAGCACCATGTTCATCAACAAGGTCTCCACTTACAAATCTATTTAAATTGAATGCTGCATTAAGTTTATGTGGCTCATCATTAGCAATTGTGTGTGCAAACAAATCTCCTGATCCAGGTGTAGCTTTAAAGCCTCCTGTACCCCAACCACAATTAAAGTAAAGTCCTTTGATAGAAGTTTTACTTAATATTGGACTTGCATCAGGACATATATCCACAATTCCTCCCCATTGTCTTAACATTCTCATACGACTAAAAATTGGATACAATTCTAAAATAGCATTTAAAGTACCTTCAACTATTTGATGACTTCCTTTTTGAGTATATGAGACATAATCATCTGTTCCAGCACCAATAACTAATTCACCTTTATCAGATTGACTTACATAAGCGTGTACAGCGTTTGACATAACGACTGTATCTATAATTGGTTTCACCGGTTCCGACACTAGTGCTTGAAGAGGTTTGCTTTCTAAAGGAAGTCTTATGCCAGCCATATTAGCGATCACACTTGAATGTCCAGCTGCCACAACTCCAATTTTTTTTGTTTTAATAAATCCTTTTGTTGTTTCTATGCCTTCAACACTATCACCATTTCTTTTTATACCTTTTACTTCACAATTTTGAATTATATCAACACCCATCTCATCAGCGCCTCTAGCATAACCCCAGGCAACAGCATCATGTCTTGCTGTACCAGCTCTTCTTTGTAATGTACCACCAAGTACCGGATATCTTATATCTTGAGATGTATTTATAATTGGACAAAACTTTTTAACTTCTTCTGTACTCAAATAAACGGCATCAATGCCATTTAGTCTATTTGCGTGTGTTCTTCTTTTTAAATCTCTTACATCTTGCAAATTGTGAGCAAGATTCATTACACCTCTTTGACTAAACATTACATTGTAGTTTAACTCTTGAGATAATCCTTCCCAAATTTTTAGCGCGTGATCATAAAGTCCAGCACTAGCGTCCCATAAATAATTCGATCTAATAATTGTTGTGTTACGACCAGTGTTTCCTCCACCAATCCATCCTTTTTCAACAACGGCAATATTTTTCATATTGTGTTTTTTTGCTAAATAGTATGCTGTCGCTAAACCATGACCACCTCCACCAACTATGACAGCATCATACTCTTTTTTTGGAGTAGGGTCTTTCCATGCTCTTTGCCAATTCTCATGGTATGAAAGAGCGTTCTTGATTAATGAAAATACTGAGTATTTATTTCCCATAATAATTGAATAATTACTTTATAAATATTGAATTTTCAATAAAATCACTTATTACACAATGTCATACGGAGAGATGGGTGAGAGGCTGAAACCAGTCGTTTGCTAAATGACCGTGCGAGGAAACTTGTACCGAGGGTTCGAATCCCTCTCTCTCCGCCACTAATATAAAGGCTGATCTTTAAAAAAATCTTTCATTACTATTGGATTTTGTTCAAGTACATATCTGTACACATTATAATTTTCTAATACACGCTGAACATAGTTCCTAGTTTCTCTAAATTTAATTAACTCAACCCAATCAACATAATTTATTTGTTTTTTTTGTGGATCCTTATTTAATTTTTTCCAATATTTAACTCTATTTGGACCAGCATTGTACGCAGCTATTGCAAATGGATAAGCACCATCATATTGCTGAATTAAACCAGCAATATAATGAGACCCTAAATTTATATTGTACTCTGGATCGGTTGTTAATCGAGATTTTGCATAAGGAAGCTTTGCTTGTTTAGCAACTAATTTTGCTGTGTAAGGCATTAATTGCATTAAACCTTTTGCACCAGCATGACTATTTGCTTTTAAATCAAATTCACTTTCTTGTCTTATAATTGATAAAATTAATGCACTTTCAGGAATCTTTCTTCCATTAATGTATTTAGGTGTACTTATTAATGGATAATTGTATTTGTTATGAAATCTTTTTTGATAAGAGGCAATTTTTGATACTTGTATTGCAAAATCATATCTACTGATACTTGTAGCAAGTTCAGCAGCTAAAAGTTCACTGCCTTCAGAAACGTTATCATTAGCAAGATGTCTTAAGATAAATTTTGTATACTTGTCTTTATCTAATTCATGCAAAAGATGTGTAATTTTTACTAACTCTTTATTAAAAAAAATTTTTCTATATTCATCTTTAACCAACATTGTTTTATCAAGTTCAAATTTTCCATTAGGATTAATTTTTAAAAATGCTAGTTGTCCGTAATATGTAGTTAAATATTTTGTAGCCTCTTTATACCATTTTTCCGATTGATCTTTATCTTTTAGTTTTTCATATGATCTACCTAACCAGTATGCGCCCCTAGAAACACTTATTGGATAATTAACATTGTCAAAAAAGTTTTTAAAATGATCTTTAGCAAGAAGTGGATCATTTAAAAAACTTAGTGCTATCCAACCACTCATCCATTCTGCCTCTGCAAATTCAGACCCTTCAGACATTCCGTGATTGCTACTAATTTTATAAGCTAGTTCATATTGTTTTTTATAAATTAACTTTCGAGATATAATTTCTCTTTCTTTCCACCATTTGTCAGGTCTAACTAAATAATCTTTATCATTTCTTATCTTGAGTAAAATTTCAGTAGAAGACTCCAATCGTCCTTTTTTTCTCCTCCACTTTAAACGATCATAGTTTAATCCAGCATCATTTTTAAATTTATTTGGAACATTTTTGATTGCTTGATCTACTCCATATCCTTTGGTCATCAAAATATGTCTTGCATTATAGAGCAATTCATAGTCTTTAGGTAAATATCTGATTAATCTTTTTAAATCCCAATGATCACTATTCCATGCTAGATGATCAGCTCTTTTAATATAGTCATTTGCATCAAGATATTTTTTGTATTTTTTCCTGAAAAACCTTAACTCACTTTTTGACAAATCTGCGGAAATCCATCCATTTTTAATCAGAGCAATACCTTTTGCTTTATCTCCTGATAAAATATGACTTTCACCTAAAATCATCTTACCATATCCACTTAAAGGTTCATTTTTTGAAAACCAATTGATTATTTTTCTTGGAGAAACTCTTTCTGTCGAAAGTTTATGCTCAGCCAAATATCTCAATCTATCTATTCTTGGATAATCTGAATTTTCCTCGATAAAGACTTGGTAATCAAAAAATGACTCTTGATTACCTGTTGTTAATAAATGTCTCCACTTTATAAAATTATATATAGATCTATCTTTAGCTTTTTTTGAGATATTAATTGCAGATTTCCACTGACCTTTTTGCATTTCGCCAATAGCTTTTTTTGCAATCCCAAAATCTTTTTTATTATAAAATTTAGAAATTTTTACTGTTCCTGAATTTATTAACCCTCTTATAACTGGCTTTTTTTTAGGTAAAAGAAAACTAAGTTTAGTCTCTTTTTTAGTAACCTTTTTCTCAACTTTAACTTTTGACGGTTTTTTTAGAGGTTTGATTGTATTTAATATTATTTTTTTGTTTAATTCTTCAGAGGATAGCGATGGTTTTTTTAAAGGTACAATCTGTGCCCAACTGAAATTAAAGCTAATCAAGGAAGTTATTATTAAAAATAATAATTTTTTAATCATAATCTTTTGGTATATGAATCTTTAAACTATGTTATAAGTATTTATGTTCAAAGGATCAAATGTTGCTTTAATTACGCCGTTTAAAAACAATCTCTTAGATGAGGAGGCGTATATTAAATTAATACATTTTCATATTGAAAATGGAACTAGTGGGCTTGTACCTGCTGGTACAACAGGAGAATCCCCAACATTAAGTCATGATGAACATCAAAAAGTAATTGATCTCTGCATAAAGGAAAGTAATGGAAAAATTCCAGTTATAGCTGGAACAGGTTCAAATTCTACTGAGGAAGCTATTTCTTTAACTTCACACGCTGAAAAGGCAGGTGCAAATGGTGCTCTAATCGTAACACCTTATTATAATAAACCTACTCAAGAAGGTTTGTACCAGCATTATAAAGCTATAAATGACAAATGCGGGATACCAATAATAATTTACAATATACCAGGTAGATCAGTTATTGATATGAATGTTGATACAATGGCAAGACTGTTCGAGTTAAAAAATATAGTTGGTGTAAAAGATGCCACTGGAGATTTGGATAGGGTTGATCAACAGTTATCAAAAATGGGTAAAGAATTTGTTCAATTGACTGGTAATGATGACAATGCGCTAGAATTTAATAAAAGAGGTGGAGTAGGTGCAATAAGTGTAACAGCAAACATAGCACCAAAACTTTGTTCAGATTTTCAAAAATTTTCTAAATCTGAAAATGATATTGGTGAAGCTGAAAAATTAGATAAAATTTTACAGCCAATTCATCATTCAATGTTTGTTGAAAGCAATCCTAGTCCAGTAAAATATGCTGCTAAATTATTAAATCTATGCGAAGATGATGTTAGATTACCTCTGGTAAAAGTTACCGAACAAACTAAGGAAATTGTTAAAAAGTCTCTTCAGTCAGCAAAGTTGATTTAATGAACAAAAAAACCAATTCTGGTTTAAAAATAATTTGTTTAAATAGGAAAGCTAGTTTTAATTATTTTTTTGAGGATATTTTAGAAGCAGGAATTGTTCTTAAAGGTTCTGAAATTAAATCAGTAAGAGATGGAAAAGTTAATATAGCAGACTCTTATGCAGTTGAAAAAAATGGAGAAATAATTTTAATTAATTCTCATATTTCACCTTACAAACAAGCAAGTTATTCCAATCATAACCCAACCGATGAAAGAAAGTTGCTACTAAATAAAAGAGAAATAAACAAATTGATTGGAAAAATGCAAAGAGATGGCTTTACTATTGTTCCAACAAAAATGTATTTTAAAAAAGGAAAGGCCAAAATTGAATTAGCAGTTGCTAAAGGAAAGAAGCAATACGATAAAAGAGCAACAAAAAAGAGCAGAGACTGGAACCGTGAAAAGGCAAGATATATCAGAAAATCAAGCTAAAATTGTTTACTTAGGTATTGGCTCTAATTTGGGTGATAGAAAAAAAAATATAGAAATTGCAAAATCTCATTTAAGCGAAAATAATTTGGATTTTTTATCTATCTCAAGTTTTTATGAAACACCTTCTTGGCCGGACCCCAAAAAACCTAAATTTTTAAATGTAGTTATCAAGGCAAAGTTTTGTTTTGATCCAGAAAGTCTCCTTAAAATATGTAAGAAAATTGAAATTTTATTAGGAAGAAAAAAAGGTAAAAAAAATGACCCACGTATTTGTGATATTGACATTATTGATTTTAATAAAAAGGTTTTAAAAGTAAAAAACAAATTAACTTTGCCTCATAAACTTATGCATAAAAGAAATTTTGTACTTATCCCTTTTTTTGAAATTCAAAAAAAATGGCATCATCCAATTATTAAAAAAGATCTTAAAAGCTTGATTTCTTCACTCTCTGAAGCAGACATTAGGTCTATTAAACAAATTTAAATTAATGTTATAATAGGGTTATGCTAAATTCTAATGAACTAATTAATAAAGTTAAAAATTATAATAAATTTTTAAATCCTGAAAAATTAGATAAAGCTTATAATTTTGCTGTAAAGGCACATAAGAGTCAAAAGAGAGCTTCCGGTGATCCTTATTCTGTACATCCAATTGAGGTTGCGAATATTTTGACAGAGTTAAAATTAGATAGTGCTACAATTGCCACTGGCTTGTTGCATGACACTATTGAAGATACTTTTGCAACTTATGAAACAATAAAAGCTGAATTTGGTGATGAGGTTGC
The DNA here is from genome assembly GCF_052047595.1 of Candidatus Pelagibacter sp. HIMB1715. Taxonomy (NCBI): domain Bacteria; kingdom Pseudomonadati; phylum Pseudomonadota; class Alphaproteobacteria; order Candidatus Pelagibacterales; family Candidatus Pelagibacteraceae; genus Candidatus Pelagibacter; species Candidatus Pelagibacter sp. HIMB1715. Next base: position 167,229 of record NZ_JBNAJY010000004.1, read on the forward strand.
CGATCTAGTAGATGGTGTTACTAAAATATCTGTTTTTGAAAATACAGCTGGATCAAATTCCAAAGTAGAAAACTTTCGAAAATTAATTTTAGCAACATCAAAAGATATAAGAGTTTTGTTAGTAAAAATTGCAGACAGATTGCATAATATGAGAACAATTAAAGCAATTACGAAAGAGGAAAAAAGACAAAGGATTGCTCAAGAAACGATGGAAATTTATGCGCCATTGGCAGACAGAATGGGTATGCACAGAATACGTGATGAACTTGAAGATTTATCGTTTGAAATTTTAAATTACGATGCAAGAAAATTAATAAAAAAAAGACTTGATGAAATAAAATTAGATAGAAAAGATATTTTTGAAGAACAATCATATGAACTCAGTGAAATATTGAATGATCACGAAATTAATGCTGAAATTTATGGAAGAGAAAAAACTCCATTTTCAATATGGAGAAAAGTTCAAAAAAAAAGAGTTTCATTAGAGCAGATAACAGACATCATTGGCTTTAGAATTATATTAGATACTATTGATGACTGTTATAAAACTCTTGGTATATTTCATAAGAAATGGAACTGTATTCCTGGTAAATTTAAAGATTACATCTCTTCGCCTAAAATAAATGGATATAAGTCAATTCATACTTCGGTTATTGGTTCAAATAAAAAGCCTATAGAGATTCAAATTAGAACAAAAGAAATGCATGACTTTGCACAAAGAGGTGTTGCATCGCATTGGCAATATAAATCTTCTGAAAAATTTAATTCATTAAGTTGGAAAGAGTATGATTGGTTAAAAGATTTAGTGGAGATTATTGAAAAAAATGAAAATCCTGAGGACTCTTATGAATATACAAAGCTTCAAATGTTTCAGGAAAATGTCTTTTGCTTCACACCAAAAGGATCTGTAATTAAATTACCAAAAGATGCAACAGCAATTGATTTTGCTTATGCTGTTCACACTAAAATTGGTAATTCCGCAATTGGATGTGAAGTAAATGGAAATAACAGTGAATTACAATCAATATTAAGAAATGGTGATAGGGTTAATATTCTTACATCTAAAAATAGCTCACCATCATTACATTGGATACCTACTACTAAAACAGGTAAAGCAAGAGCTGCTATTAGAAGATATTGGCATGACAAAGGTGAACAAAAAGAGGAAAAAACAAAAAAATATAACACTACACTATGGATTTCATTACCTGACAAACCCGGTCAACTTGGTGATATAAGTTCTTTAATTGGAAGTCATAAACTTAACATTTCTAATTTAGAGATGGCAGGTAAAAATCCAAACTACATTAATTTTAAATTTAGATTAATAATTAGAAATCTTAAGAATTTTACAAATTTTATTGCAGAGCTAAAGCAAAAAGGTATAAAATTTAAGATAATTAGACACGAAGAAAAAAGAAATGCTTTCACTCAAAAAATCCTTAAATATTTTAAAAAAGACTGATGCGTTATTAGAAGGACATTTTGTTTTATCCTCAGGATTACACTCTCCAAAGTACATTCAATGCGCTAAACTTTTAAGCTTTCCTAATTTAGCTGACAAAATTTGTAAATCATTAGCAAATAAAATTAAAAAAAATTTTAAAAAAATAGATTTAATACTTGCTCCTGCAATGGGTGGCGTGATCATAGGTTATGAAATTGGTAAAATTTTAAAAAAAGAAACAATTTTTTGTGAAAGGGTGAATGGAAAATTCACTCTCAGAAGAGGCTTTAGTATAAAGAAGGGAACGAGAGTTTTAATTATAGAAGATGTGATTACGACAGGTAAATCTAGTTTGGAATGCGTAAAACTTATAAAAAAATCAAATGCAAAACTTGTTGGATTTGCCTCTATAATTGATAGATCAACAAAAAAATCTCTGAAAATTAAAAATAAAATTGTTTCTCATTTAAAAATAGACGTGCCTAGCTATAACCTTAAAAATATACCTAAATCTCTAAAATCAATTCCCATTACTACTCCAGGAAGTAGATTTATTAAGTGAAAAGACTAGGCGTAAATATAGATCACATTGCAACACTGCGTAATGCACGTGGTGAAAAACATCCCAATCCTGTTTTTGCAGCAAAAGAAGTTATAAAGTTGGGTGCAGACTCAGTAACTATTCATTTAAGAGAAGATAGAAGGCACATAAATGATTTAGATACTAAAGAGATTTGTGCTTTGAATAAAGTGTTAGTGAATCTCGAAGTCTCAATGAATAGTGAAATAATTAAAAAAGCTTTAAAATATAAACCAAATTACATTTGTATTGTTCCAGAAAATAGAAAAGAAATAACTACAGAAGGTGGTTTAAATCTAAAAGACAATTATAAAAAGTTAAAAGAAATAATTTTTAAATTTAAAAAGTCAAATATTAGAACCAGTTTATTTATCAACCCCAATTTAAATGATATTAAACTTTCAAGAAAATTAAATGTTGATTGTGTTGAAATTCATACTGGAAAACTAGCTAATTATGTTAAGTCGCATAAAAATTTTTCAAGCGAATTAAATAGAATTAAAAAAAGCTCAAAACTTGCATCTAAATTAGATATAGAAGTACATGCAGGTCATGGATTAGATTACAAAACTACTAAAATTTTAACAAAAATTAAAGAAATAGAGGAATTTAACATAGGACATTTTATTATTGGAGAGGCGATATTTTATGGTCTACCCAAAGTAATTAAAGATTTTAAAAAAATTATTAAAAATTAATGAAAATTTTAGGTATTGGAATTGATATAATTGAAAATAAAAGAATTAAAGAAGCTATAAAAAGTAAATCTTTTATTAATCGAGTTTATAGTGTTAGGGAACAAAGACAATCAAACTTAACAAAGAATAAAGTGGCTTTTTTTTCAAAAAGATTTGCAGCAAAAGAGGCATTTTCAAAAGCTTTGGGTAGCGGATTTAGAATGAAATTGAACTTTAAGGATATAGAAGTAGTTAACGATAAAATGGGTAAACCAAATTATGTTACAAACAAAAAAATCACCAAAATGATCCAAAATAAATTTAAAATTAAAAAATATAATTGTTTTCTATCCATTTCTGATGAAAAAAAATATTCAACAGCATTTGCTATTATTCAATCATAATGAAACTAGATAAAAACTTTTTTTCAGAAAATATAAAAACTTTATTTTATGCTTTGATAATTGCAGTAATAATTAGATCACTTTTCGTGCAACCTTTTTATATACCTTCTTCTTCGATGGAACCCACATTACTTGTAGGTGACAGATTATTTGTTACGAAATATTCATATGGGTATAGTAAACATTCTTTCCCTTTTAGTCCGCCAATACTTAGTAAAAGAATAATGTTTAAAAGTCCTGAAAGAGGGGATGTAATTGTATTTAAAACACCAGCTGACAATAGAACAGATTATATAAAACGTTTAATTGGGCTCCCAGGAGATAAAATCCAGTTTATTGATGCCAATTTATATTTAAATAGTAGCGAAATACTTAAATCTAAAATCCCACTTAAAACTAAAATTTATTGTGGTGACACAACAATAGATGTCTTAAAGTTTGAGGAAAAATTACCTAACGGTAAAAAATTTCATACAGTTTATTTAAAAAATTATACCTATCAAAATTCAGATGTTTTTACAGTTCCAGATGATCATTATTTCTTTTTGGGTGATAATAGAGATTGTTCTAAGGATAGCAGATTTCTTTCAAGTGTTGGTTATGTTCATAAAGATAACCTGGTTGGTAAGGCTCAATTTATTTTTTTTTCATCTGATAAAAAAATAGGAAGTTTTATTGAATTTTGGAAATGGCATAAATCTATAAGATTTAAAAGAACCTTTAATGTTATTAATTAATGAAAATAAAGCATCAAGAACTAGAAAAAAAAATAAATATAGTTTTTAAAAACAAAAATTTATTAGACCAATCTCTTACTCATAAAAGTTTTAATTCCTCTAAAAATAATGAGAAAATTGAATTTTTAGGTGATCGTGTATTAGGGCTGGTCATGGCTAAAAAATTATTAGAAATTTATCCCAACGAAAAAGAGGGAATACTTGATAAGAAATTTGCCTCACTTGTTAATAAAAAATCTTGTCTTGAAATTGCAAAATCGATTAATTTAGAAAAATATATAAAAACTTTTAATCCAAGAAATAAAAAAATAAAAATTGAAGATAAAATTATTGCAGATAGTTGTGAAGCTTTAATAGGAGCTATTTATCTCGATAAAGGTTTTAATATTGTAGAAAAATTTATTTTAAAGCAGTGGGAAGCAAAAATTAACGATAGCGTTATTACTGAAATTGATGCCAAAACCAAGTTACAAGAACAAACATTAAAAAAATTTAAAAGTCTTCCTAAATATAAATTAATCTCAAATACTGGTCCAAGACACAAACCTGTATTTAAAGTAGGAGTAAAATTACCAAATACAAAATATTTTATTGGCATTGGTAATTCCAAAAAAAATGCCGAGCAAAGTGCTGCTACGGAGTGTCTAAATAGTTTTAATAAATAATATGAATTGGTCTGATGAAGGCTTTTTGTTAAGTAAAAATAGATATAACGAAAACTCCTTGATTGTAGAAATTTTCACCAAAGAAAAAGGTAAAGTATCAGGTATTATATTTGGTGGAACATCAAAAAAAATTAAAAATTATCTTCAAATAGGAAATAAATTGCATGTTAATTATAATTCAAAAAATGAAAATAGAATTGGCTATTTTAAAATTGAAATTTTAAATGCTTACAGTCCTTTGTATTTTGATGACAGACAAAAATTATCATGCTTAACTTCTGCAATGAATTTGATTAAAATTTTAACAGCAGACGCACAATCAAATGAAAAAGTTTTTTTCATAATTCAAAATTTCTTTTTAATTTTACAAGATAAAAATTGGTTAAAAAAATATATTTTTTGGGAATTAGAATTACTCAAAATATTAGGTTATGATTTAGAATTAGAAAATTTAGTGGAGAAAGATACCGAAAATAATGAAACTGTTTACTTTGTTTCATCTTCAAATGAAAAAAAATATGTTCCAAACTTTCTTATTGAAAAAGATAAAGAAGTTGAAGATATTAAAATTTTGTTAAAAGGTTTGAAATTAGTTAATGATTATCTTGACAAAACAATTTTAAAACCAAACAATATTAATTTTCCAAATAATAGATTGTTGTTTCTTAATACTTTAAGGTGATTATTTTATTATTTTATCAATTCGATCAGCGTAATAACTCACAATCGCATTTGCACCAGCTCTTTTGAAAGCCACTAAGCTTTCATACACTGCATCTTTATTTACAAGGTTTTTATTAATAGCATTTTCTATTAAACTGTATTCTCCAGATACTTGATAAGCAAAAACTGGGATTTTGAATTTTTCTTTAATTGATTTAATTATATCTAAATATGGCATTCCTGGTTTAACCATAACCATATCAGCTCCTTCTTTTATATCTAAAGCAACTTCTCTTAATGCTTCATCAGAATTTCTAAAATCCATTTGATATGTTTTTTTATCTCCTTTTAATGAACCTTTTGATCCCACAGCATCTCTAAAGGGACCATAAAAACTTGATGCGTATTTTGCTGCATAAGATAAAATCTGAACCTCTTGGAAATTGTTTTGATCGATTGCTTTTCTAATTTTACCAATCCTTCCATCCATCATATCTGATGGAGCTAAGACATCGCAACCCATTTCAGCTTGAAGTAAAGATTGGTTTATTAAAACTTGAATTGTTTCATCATTTAAAATTTTATCAGATTTTATTAATCCGTCATGTCCATGGGAAGTATAAGGGTCTAATGCAACATCACACATAATTCCAATTTGATTTTTGTATTTTTTTTTAATCATTCTTGATGCTCTACAAACAAGATTATTTTCATTGAGTGCTTCTGATCCAAGTTCATTTTTCAATGATTTTTTTGTATTTGGGAAAAGAGCAACCATTGGAATTCCTTTACTTATCGCTCTGTCGATGATTTGACTGATTCTATCCACTGAATACCTGTAGACGCCAGGCATCGATTTTATATGTTGTTTTTTATTTATTCCATCAATAAGAAAAATTGGAAGAATAAAATCATTAGGACTTAGGGTATTTTCCTGTATTAGTTTTCTAGTCCAAGAAGATTTTCTGTTTCTTCTTAATCTTAGGCTTGGATATTTTCCTACAATCATGTTTAAATTTACTTTATTAATGCGACAAATGTATTATACAAATAACTCTTAAATTAAGTACAAAACCATTTTTATGAGCATTGATAACACAAAAGTTGTAAACCTAAACCTAAAAAAAGAAGAAAGAGTTTTAGATTTTAGCGATTTTCAAAAACAAAACTTGAAATTTGATATAAACAAACTTCAAGAGGCCTATAACCAAATTATTAAGACAAAAAAATTCGAAGATGCTGGAATAACACACTTTGGAGCAATTTCATTAACTCAAATTCCTGGTGATCCTGACTCAATCAAAGGCAATAAAGCTAGAGGTGTTTACTGGACTAAACCTGATAAAACTGGACAAGAGGTTTCTAGAGATGTTGAAATTGATGAAGCAGCTTATTCTGAATTTATAAAAGATTATGAGAACACTTATTTTAAAGAAGTTTATGATGTTTTATCAAGCAAATACAAATTGGGTAGAGTAAGAATTTTGCTAAAAGAACCAAGATCAACTTTAAGTTGGCATAGAGATCCAGAACCAAGATTGCACATTCCAATTGTAACTAATCCTGGATGCTTGATGGTTATAGATAATGTTGCAAAACATATGCCAGCAGATGGTTCTGTGTGGGTGACTAATAACACAAAATATCATAATGCATTTAATGGTGGTGAAGAAAATAGAGTCCACCTTGTTGCTTGTGTTCTAGATTATAAATTCAATTAATTTGAAAAAGATATTTATCTCATCAGACCACGCTGGTTTTAAACTTAAAGAAGCAATTAAAATTTATTTAGAAAAGAAAAAAATTAATTTCCAAGATTTTGGTCCCTCAAATGAGAATAGCGTTGATTACCCAGATTACGCACATAAAGTTGCAAGAAAAGTAAATTCATCAAAAAAAAATATTGGTATTTTGGTATGTGGATCAGGAACTGGAATGAATATTGCGGCAAATAAACATAAAAATGTTAGAGCCGCTCAATGCTTTAATGAAAAATCGACTAAATTATCTAGATTGCATAATGATGCAAATATCATTACATTGGGTTCTAGATTACTAACTAAAAAAAATGCATTAAAATTTATTAGCATTTTTTTAAATACAAAGTTCGAAGGTGGGAGACACTTAAAAAGAGTAAAAAAAATATAATTGATTATGTCTAGTGAAAAAAGTTATTTAAACGATAGTTATAAGAGTTTCTTTGAAGATGGTTTGTCTAGCAAGGACCCTGAATTATATAAAGCTATAAAAGACGAACTCTTAAGACAACAACAACATATAGAATTAATTGCATCAGAAAATATAGTTTCACAAGCAGTTCTTGAAGCTCAAGGATCAGTTTTAACTAATAAGTATGCCGAAGGATATCCTGGAAAAAGATACTATAATGGTTGCGAACATGTAGATGTTGCAGAAAGTCTTGCAATTGAGAGATTAAAAAAATTATTTAATTGTAAATATGCAAATGCACAACCGCACTCTGGAGCACAAGCAAATGGAGCTGTATTTTTAGCTTTATTAAATCCTGGAGATACATTTATGGGAATGAGTTTAAATTCAGGTGGACACATAACACACGGATTGAAAATATCTATGTCAGGTAAATGGTTTAACGCTATAGGTTATGACGTTGATAAAGAGTCTGAGCTTATTGATTATGATAATGTTGAAAGACTTGCTTTAGAACACAAGCCTAAATTAATAATAGCAGGCGGCAGTGCTTATTCTCGAGTAATAGATTTTAAAAGATTTAGAGAAATAGCTGATAAAGTAGGAGCTTATTTAATGGTTGATATGGCACATTTCTCAGGACTTGTGGCTGGTAAAGGTTATCCAAATCCATGTGATTATGCTCATGTTGTAACCTCAACCACACATAAAGTATTTAGAAGCGCAAGAGGTGGAATAATTTTGTCTAATGACGAAGAGCTTGGTAAAAAGTTTAACACAGCTGTTTTCCCCGGTTATCAAGGTGGACCTTTGATGCACATTATTGCTGCTAAAGCTGCTGGTTTTCTAGAGGCTCTTCAACCAGATTTTCAAGATTATATAAAATCTGTTTTAGCTAATGCAAAAATCCTAGCTGAAACTTTAAAAAACAATGGGTTTAAAATTTATTCAGATGGAACTGATACCCATTTAATGCTTGTTGACTTAAGACCTTTTAATGTTAAAGGAAATCTTGCAGCGGAAAGTCTATCAAGAGCTAACATAACATGTAATAAAAATGGAATACCTTTTGATACAGAGAAGCCAATGATTACATCGGGAATTAGATTGGGTACTCAAGCTGCTACTACTCGTGGATTTGGATTAAATGAATTTAAAACTGTAGGTGAATTGATAACAAAAACTATTAAAGGTTTATCTGAAAATCCTGATGATAACAGTAAAGTTGAAAACGAAGTAAGAAATGAAGTTATTAATCTAACCTCGTCATTTCCAATATATAAAAATTTATAAATAATGATTTGTCCTTGTGAAAAAAAAGGTGATACATCAGTTGTAGACTCTAGACCAACTGAAGATGGAACTGCAATCAGAAGAAGACGATTATGTATATGCGGTGAAAGATTTACTACCTTTGAAAGAATTCAATTTAGAGAATTAATGGTTGTTAAAAAAAATGGAAGAAAATCTTCTTTTGATAGAGATAAATTATCTAAATCAATCTATATAGCATTAAAAAAGAGACCAATTGATACTGAAACTGCAGAAAAATTTATAAGTAAAATTTCAAGATCATTAGAAGAACTTGGACAAACAGAAATATCAACTAGTACAATTGGAACAATGGTTATGGAAGGATTAAAAGAGCTTGATCCTGTAGCATATGTGCGTTTTGCTTCCGTTTATAGAAATTTTAGAGAAGAAAAAGACTTTGTGCAATTCGTGGACAGATTAGATGTCTACAAAAAAAGATAATTTTACCAGTAAAGATAAACAATTCATGCAAATTGCCCTCAATTTGGCAATTGCACGTGAAGGTTTAACTGGAACAAATCCATCTGTTGGATGTGTAATCGTTAAAGATAATAAAATTATATCTATAGGACAGACTTCATACAATGGAAGACCTCATGCTGAACGAAATGCAATTAAAGATTCTATAGAAAATGTTGCTGGCTCAAAGATGTATGTCACATTAGAACCGTGTTGTCATAAAGGTAAAACACCACCTTGTACAAATTTAATAATTAAATCAAAAATATCAGAAGTTATTTATTCAATTTCTGATATTGATGAACGTGTTAGTGGCAAATCTTTTAAAGTTTTAAAATCAAGTAAAATAAAAGTTGGAAAAAACCTTTTAAAAAAAGATATCAGTCGGTTTTACTATCCTTATTTCTTTAACAGAAAAAATAAATTACCTTTTGTTACAGGTAAAATTGCAGTTTCAAAGAACAATTTAATTTATAGTAAAGAAAAGCAAAAAATTACTAATATTTATTCTGATAAATTTTCGCATTTTTTAAGATACAAAAATGATACGATACTAATTTCATACAAAACCTTAAATAAGGATAATCCAAAACTTAATTGTAGACTTAAAAGTAAAAATAATTTTTCACCTATAAGAGTTATTTTAGATAATAAGCTAAATTCTAATCCAAACTCTTACTTAATAAAATCTGCAACTAAAATAAAAACAATTATTTTTTATAATGAAGCACCAAAATC